>JBCBHT010000306.1:0-8165 GCA_038525335.1 Cyanobacteria bacterium J06621_15
ATGGACAAACCGCTGCTGAGGGATTGTTGTTAGCTCTGGAGAAAGTTCAAGGAATTATTCATCTGGGTGGAATAGAAAAAATTTCTCGTTATGATTTTGGTCGTTTGTTAGTTGAAATATTTGAAATTCCCAACGCTAAAATTCAAGCAAGTCTGCAAAAAGATGTGAAAATGGCTGCACCCAGACCCAGCGATGTTTCTCTAGATAGTTCTAAAGCTTTTGAATTGGGTTATTCTCCTTCAAGTTTGCGAGAACAACTCTTTTCAGTGAACAGTGAACAGTGAACAGTGAGCAGTGAGCAACTAACAACAATCCCTCAGCAGCGGTTTGTCCATTTACCGGAGTACGAAATTCATCAGTAAACAACTTCAATTCCTTACCTTCTCGAAGCGTTTTGACAAACGACTGCAAAAAACTAGTCGCTGTAGGAGTAGCATTACCAAACATTAAAGGCATTCTACAAATAGCAGCTTGGGGATATTGTTTCAATATCTCAACTTCTGCCATAGCCTTATGTTCCCCGTAAATATTCACCGGATTTACACTATCTGTTTCCTGATAATTACCCTTTAAACCATCAAACACTAAATCAGTTGAAGTAAAAACGTAAGGAATTGAATTATCAGCACATAATTGGGCAATATTCAAGGATGTTGTAACATTAATTAAGAGAGATTCCTGTACGTGAGTTTGGCAATAATTAGGTTGAGATTGCGCTGCTGTATGGATAACTGCTGCTGGCTGAATTTCTTCAAATACTGTTCTAAGTTCCCGAAAATTAGTTAAATCGAGTTTTACTAACTTAGTTCCTGGGATTTCCAGACCGTGAGAAAAATAAGTTCCATATACATCCCATTTTTTGCTTGCTAATTTACATAGGTGCCAACCAAGAAAACCGCTTGCACCCGTGATTAAAAGTTTTTTCATCAGCGCTAACAGTGAGCAGTGAACAGTTATCAATTATCACTCGTTAGGTGCGGATTATCAATTACCAATTACCAACTACCAACTACCAATTACCAATTAATATTGATTTTTTGTATTAGGGACTTTAGCCCTGTAACTAAAGCGATAAATCGCTTACTACAAACCCTCATTGATAACTGTTCACTGTTCACTGTTCACTGTTCGCTGTTCGCTGTTAAAATTCTACATCTTCATAAATTTCAGCCATCGTGATTTCAACTTTGACCGATTGTAATTTCAGGATACTGTCTTGAGTTAAGGTTTCCAGCAGCCATTTATTTTGATAAATCTTGCGATAAACTTCTACTTTTACTTCTGACTGATGAACTAGGAGATACTCTTGTAAGCTAGGTATTTGCCGATAATTAAATAACTTTTCGTTACGGTCTATACGCTCTGTAATTGGTGAAATAACTTCTGCAATCAAACAAGGAGAATTTTTGAAGTACATTTCTCTATCTTGAGAGTCTTTAACAACCGATACTTCAGGGTAATAAAAAGCATTTACTGCTTCAACTCGCACTTTCATATCAGATGAAAAAACGTGGCAACCAGTACCATAAAGTTGGGTACGCAATCTTGCAAACAAATTTTCTGAAATAATTTTTAAATTATGGGACTCTCCCAGCAAAGGATAGACTTGTCCCCCAAGATATTCGTAACGAACTAAAGTTTCTAAATCAAACTGCAAATATTCATCAATAGTTGAATCTAAATATTTAGGTTGAGAATACATGATTATTAAATTAACGGTATTTTTTTAAGGGATGTAAAATAATAATACCGATTTACAACAGCCATTCAATACAATTAGTTTAAAGATTGTAAGAATATTTTCTCATTATTTTATACACAAAATAATTAGATAGAAAGCTATCAATGAGTAGCAAGTAACAAATAGAGAAAAAATAGTTAACTTTATAAAAATAAAAATCAACCTTATCTCAGTTTTTTTTGCTACTTACTACTCACTACTCACTACTCAATCCTTAACTGTTCACTGTTTCACTAAATCTTGAAACTCCTTGCTGTTACGTAATTTCGCAAAGTCTGGGTCGGTTTTTGCTAACGCTTGGTATTTCCCTGGAGATAGCTTCATTGCTTGTCGGAGGTCGCTGATTGCTTTTGCAGTGTTTTTCTGCAATGCATAAGTGCAAGCTCTGTTGTAATAAGCTTGATGTTTGTTGGGTTCGATAGCAATAGCTTCGTCGTAAGATGCTAGAGCTTGGGAATAACGACCATTACCGGTTAAAGCAATTCCTCTATTGACCCAAGCTTCGTATTTATCAGGTTTGATAGCAATAGCTTTGTCATAAGATATTACAGCTTCTTGGTAGAGACGCATCGCTGATAGTGCATTTCCCCGGTTATACCATGCTTCATCCCTGTTTGGCTGGATAGCTATTGCTCTATCGTATGAACCTAAAGCTTGTCCGTATCGTTTTAAAGCTGATAGAGCATTCCCCCTGTTTATCCAAGCTTCTGTGCTATTGGGTGCAGCCACAACGACTTTATCGTATGCTGCAATAGCATCTTTATAACGATTAGATTTCAAGAATTTATTACCTTGAAGAAACAAGTCTTCTAATTGTTTAGCAGAGTTTTGTGTAAGCAACCGAGCAACGTTGGTTTCTTTCACTACTCTTTTGTTATCCTGTCTCGTTGATTCTGCCCAATCACTACAACCAAATATCAAGAAAGCAGTTAAGCCAGAGGCAACAAAACGGCTACAAAATGCCATGTCGTATCCATAGAATTCATGAAATTTATCGTAATTCTTTTTGTTATCTTTAACAAGTATATATCAAAACTAATTGATTAATTATTTTGTGACTTTTTATAGTTAAATGTTTTCTAATAAACGCTTTTTGATTTAAATCAAGTTTAATAAATCAGCAAGCTATATCATACAAATTGGCTTTTATAAATTAGTTGGTGGAAGAATTAATAATACTAAACTGTATCAATTTAATATACATCTAGATAATTGAATAATTAAACTAGGTTAAAAATAAAATAAATAATGTTTAGATACCACGACAAAGTATAAATTATAAGTTATTGACGAGGAGAATGGTAAACCAAATCGGGATTTAGCACTATTATTTTTATTCGTAATAAGTAAACTGTAATACTTTAAGATATGTATTAATATAAAATACCAAATAAAGACTTATCGAAGTTGGAAGATTGAAAATCATTTGATATAAATGTAAAAAATAGAACTGTTAGATGTTAACGAGAAATCTAGAAAATAATTCCTGAATTCTCAGCACCTTTTCTGCCTTAACAATGCGCCATTTATTGCTTCTGATGCCACAATATAATTATGTCAATCGAATCTAACTCCCACTCACCCAACTCTCAGAGCAACCAACCCGCATCCGAAGACAAATGGCAACCGGATGAATTTGACAATATAGAAAATAGAAGTCTTTTAGCAAACGGGCTTACTGCTCAGCAAGTTAATTCGGCTATAGCCTCGGTGCAGTCGCAACAAAATACCAGCGCTCTACAGCAAGCTCGTTCTACATTTGCCGATGGGAGTTCTACGGAACTGCAAGTCACACCACAAGCATTATTAATCACCGTAATAGCTACATTAGTTACAGTAGTCGGAATTACTTTAAATCAACCGATAGTAGGCATTACAGGAACCGTATTTACTTTAATATTATCAGTAATAATACTTTACCCTTGGTTAGTCACAGTTACTACAAAATTGCTGACACCCAAACAGCGCGCTCTAATTATCGCTTTTTCGGGATTAATTGTCGCAGTTGCAGGTTTTGTCAAATTTATTCCCGGTCCAATCGACTGGGATATTTCAGGAACCTTGGCTGATTGGTTTGGAGCTTTAGGACAAATTCTTATCGCTATTATTGCAGTTTATGTTGCTTGGCGACAGTATGTGATTTCCAAGGATTTAACAATTCAGCAGAATTTGCTGACGATTCAGCAAAATAACATTACCCAGCAGCAAACAATCGATACATATTTTCAAGGCATTTCCGATTTAGTATTAGATGAAGAAGGATTATTAGAAGATTGGCCGCAAGAAAGATTGCTTGCAGAAGGACGTACCGCTTCAATCCTTAGTAGCGTTGATGCTGTTGGTAAAGCCAAAATTCTCCGTTTTTTGTCTCGTTCCAAATTATTAACACCACTACAGCGCGATGCACATTTAGGTAGAGCAATTCTTGATGGAACCGGGGGTTACGCAGTTGATTTGGTTAGCGGAGTACGAGTAATTGATTTAGGTGTAATGCTAGCCGGTGCGAATCTTGTCAATACAGATTTACGGTGGACGGATTTAAGTGAAGCAAACTTAGTACGGGTCAACTTAAGAAAATGCGACCTAGTAAAAGCTAACCTTTGTCGCACCATATTATATGAAGCTAATTTATCTGACGCTGACTTAAACGGAACAAAACTATTTTACGGTTCCCCAGAAACAGCATCACCCCGGAGTCGTTTGCATCCACCCAATTATAGAACCGGAGAACGAACGGGTGCAGTAGTAGAAAAAGCTAATTTTACAAACGTTACCAGAATGTCAGAAGCCAATCGTTATTATTGCTGTTCTTGGTGCGGTGAAGAAAGTAGAAAGACAATTCCCAATGGTTGTGAAGGAATTGCAAATAAATTGGGAAGATAAGTACCCAGACAAAATTAATTGTATATTCGTCATTGCGAGTGGAACGAAGTGAAACGAAGCAATCTCAAGGTGTTGGGATTGCTTCGCTATCGCTCGCAATGACATAAATAATTTTGTCTACCCACTTAAGAATTATATTTATATAAATTTCCTCAAAAACATGAAACTAATGTAGAGACGTAGCAGTGCTACGTCTCCCAACGTTTGCGGGAAAAACAACCGCTTCAGAATTTATTCAATCTAACAGTTAGTATTTGACCACATTAATTTTGCGGGGTTAGAAAGAAGGTAGGTTGGGTTGAACGGAGTGAAACCCAACACCCGAGTTGGGTTGCGCTTCACTTAACCCAACCTACAAACTACGTGAACGCTAACGCTAACATGACTTCAACCCAACCTACAATTATAAATTTTGACTGGTTTGTTTTCTTCATAACGTCGGGAGACGTAGCACTGCTACGTCTCTACACAGGTTGTGGTTGTGTATTATAAAAATTAAATTAAATTACACTTCAGCAAAATTAAAATCAGGTGCAGCCATAACGTACATAATTGTCGGTAAATTAGAAGTACGTGCGTGCATTTGTTCGTAATATTCTGTAAAATCTCGCTTCTGGGGGGTTGCCATTCCTAAAAATATGATGTCTGCATCTCGGGACGATTCGTGTAATACGGTTTCAAAGGAACGATTAGCCGCTACAATCACTTCAGGTATGGCTAATATACGAAATTTTGCCAAAATAGCATTAATATTGATTTCTGCATCTTTTGCACCTGCTTCATTGGGAACAACTAGCTTGAGATATATTTGAGCATTACGCCATTCGATTGTAGAACGCAACATGTGAGCCAGCAATAGCATTAATCCACCATTGTCTTGCATTCCTCCCCACCATACATCTATACGATGAAACTGCCTAAATCCTAGTTCGGCATTTTCTCGCAAAATCATAACACTACGTTTGGCTTCATGGAGTTGTGCAATCATGTTGCAATATTGGTCGCGTCTGCTTGCTTGCTCGCTGTCTCCTAGTAATATTATGTTAGGTACCAAAGGACCCAATCCATAGGCTTCGACAAGTTGCAGCATTCCTTCAAAAGGATTTGGTGCGGTAACGACTCGGACTAATGCTTGTACCTGTTGCTTGTTAAGCTGTTCGCGAATCGTATTTTCTAAATTTATTTGTCTGGCTAAATCTCGTCCGCTGCTTGACGATACTACGCTTGATACGGTGATAAAACCGCGTTTGTGGGTTAATGCATAGGCTAATTGAATCAGCGACCAACGTTTGTAGGGAGAACCAGAAAATACTAAAATATTTGGTCGCCAATTTTTGGCATCTTGAACCCTATCAATTTGAAAAACTCCCGTCCGCAGCAAAGCCATCCAAATCCCTTGACGTACATCTCCCCAAGTAGTTGTTAATTCCCGCTGTTGCAGCCATAAAAATATGACTGATACGATGGCAGCTGCAACTATAGTAGCAACTGGATTGATGAGAAACATCACTCCCAGACAACCAATTCCCCCAAGCAAAGACCAAATCCAATGAACTCTAAAGCTAGGTCTAAATGAAGGACTTTGCAGTAATCCTTCGATGCTTGCCGAAACGTTTAGTACTAAATAAGTGGTAAGGAAAAACATTGTCAGCACTGGCGCAATTAAGTTTAAATCGCCAATACATACCGCCGCAATCGCAACACCCAAAGTTACCCAAGTACCGATACGAGGTTCGTCATTTTCACCGCTACCTCTACCCAAAAAAGACAACCAGCGCGGTAAAATTCCATCTCTTGCTAAAGCTTGTAATACCCGAGGTGCAGCGAGAATACTACCCAAGGCGCTTGACAAAGTTGCTCCCCATACACCCAATAAAATTGCCGGTCCCCAAAAAGACATCATCTGCATTGCTAAAGGTACCTCGACCAAAGTTGCAGTATCGGCACGCATGGAAATTACTAGCGGTAATATCATATAAACCAGATATCCGGTTCCTACTGCTGCTAAAGTACCGCTGGGAATTGAACGACTGGGGTTGCGTAAATCTCCCGACATACTTACCCCGGACATAATACCCGTAACGGCAGGGAAAAACACCGCGAACACTCCCCAAAACGATTCACCATTTTCAGGTATACTCCATCCTTGGGGGTTAACATCTGGGATTGCACCTCCAAAAGCTAAAGATATCAACGATAAAACAATCGCTCCCATGATGACGTATTGTGCTTTTACTGCAACTTCAGCAGAAGTTACCGCCAAAATTGCCACCAAAATAGTCGTAGCTAGAGCAATATAAGTTTGATTGAGGCTGCCAAAAGTTTCTACCACACTTTCAGCAAAACCTATAGTATAAAGAGCAATTGAAAGCGCTTGAGCAAAGTAAAGAGAAATTCCAACCGCACCACCAACTTCAATCCCCAAACAGCGACTAATCATGTAGTAAGCACCACCCACCCGCACAACTTTATCGGTCGCAATTGCACAAACCGACAAAGAAGTCAGGAGAGTAATTGAAGTAGCGAGGGTGACAATGACAAGAGAACCCACCAGTCCAACATTTCCCACAACCCAGCCAAATCGCAGGTACATGATTACACCCAAAATAGTCAAAATTGAGGGTGTATAAACCCCACCAAAAGTCCCCAACCCAGAAGATTGAGCTTCGACTGATTTCGACTCATTAGAGGTTTCCGGGGGTGAATCCTGTTTAAATAAAAACTTCATCGTCGATAGAACTCCTCGTATAGCCACCTGGTAATTCACAGTCGTTTCATTTTAGGCTTAATCGGAAAATATTCAACTATTGTCGGTTACAAGGAATGGGGATTGGTAATTGGTAATTGGTAATTGGTAATTGGTAATTGGTAATTGGTAATTATTAACTCCTAACTCCTCACTCCTAACTCCTAACTCCTCACTCCTAACTCCTAACTCCCTAAAACCGAATGCAAATTCACCACCGCACCAATTACCACGATTGCTGGTGCTTCAAATCCGGTTTTTTCAATTTGCTCGACAATTGTTCCTAATTTTCCAATCAATTCTTGCTGTTCGGGACGAGTTCCCCAGCGAATTAAACCAATTGCTGTATCTACACTCAAACCTGCTTGTAACAATTCTTCAATAATATTGGGTAAATTGTGAATCCCCATGTAAATTACAATTGTCTCCGAACCCTTAGCGACGCTTGACCAATTAACTTTGGGACGATATTTTCCTACTGATTCGTGTCCCGTTACAAACGTCACTGATGAACTGTAAAGCCGATGGGTTAAAGGAATTCCAGCGTAAGCAGCAGCAGCAATTCCCGATGTGATTCCCGGTACTATTTCTACTGGTATTTCAGCTTTTAATAAATCTTCCATTTCTTCACCACCGCGACCAAAAACAAAGGGGTCTCCTCCTTTTAGACGCACTACGATGGCATTATCTTGGGCTTTATTAATCAATAATTCGGTGGTTTGATTTTGTGGTAAAGAATGTCTACCTCGTCGCTTACCAGCGTTAATTTTTTCAGCATGAGGATTAATCATTGCT
>JBCBHT010000307.1:0-8164 GCA_038525335.1 Cyanobacteria bacterium J06621_15
GTTCGCGGTAATTGTAGATAACCACAGCTAAAGATTTACCATCAGCATCAAAGGTGGCTTGCTCGGGTAATAAACCCTCAAAACCATATTCTTCGAGAGTGTTTAACTTCCCTGAATTCTTATCAAACTGTACCAACGACAGGGAACTATAAGGCTTACCGCGCCAAACCGGGGGAAAATTAGGAGAGAAATAGGTACGGCGCATATTTACTGTCGCAATCAAAGAGTTATCGGGATTGAGAGCGAAACCTTCGGGACTTAAACCAACTTCGGCTCTGGAAACTATTTCTGGTGAATTTCCCTTACTAGGTTCAAAACGAATTGCAATCATTTCACCTTTGGGGTTCATCAGAAAATTACCTTGTCTAAAATTTCCCCACGTACTCCATTTTAGGTCGGTTACAAGGAAAAACCTGCCATCTCTACTAAACCGTCCGTGACTCAGATGGTTTCCGACTTCAATTGCTTCTGTATAAGGTTTTACCGTGACTTCATTGTTAGCATCAGTTTCTACTTGATAAAACCTAACTTGGCTACCATTCTGGCTTATTGCTAAATAATCTCCAGATGGATGCCAAGCAACTGTTTGGTTATCTGTATCGATACCAGTACCGGGAATTGAAAAGTAAAAACGCTTACCTAGTGTTCCGTCAGCTTGAAGCTGTATTATTAAAAGCTCACGTTCCTGCTCGCCTATATTTACAGCTAAAAATCTACCGTCGGGACTAATACTAATATGTTCGGGATTGCGTCCAACGTCCACTGATTCAATCATCTGGGGTTTTGTTGGATTAGAAATATCTACTACCGTTAGTTTTCGTCCTTCTGGCATTTCATCAATAGAATCAAATTCCTGAATACCATCAGCCGGACGCGATCGCACTTCGACGATGTAAGCTTTTGTACCATCGGGAGATGTGGCAATAATTTGAGGCCAAGACATCACAGAGTTAGAAACTTGTAATGTATTAACTTGCGGTCTTTTCTGGTTTAGCGGTAAATCAATCGCAGTCAAAGTATCTTCGATACCTGCAACTCTGTCTAATTTAGCATCAGCATAAGCCGTCGCTACCATATCAGCATCAGACGCTATCAATAAAGCACGTCCGTTAAACTGTACTGATGAATTGGTAATAGGAGCAACTTTTATGGGTTCAATTAGCTGCAATAAGCCATAGATAATTAATGCCACAACAAAACCGAAAATCCCCAAGGAAATGCGCTTAAACCACTTTGATTTCCACAGCATCATCAAACTATCCTTTTAATTTAGGTTTGTATATAGGTATCAACAATTCACGGTATGCTCGAAAATAAGCTGCAACTAAAGCTGTATGACCTGCTACTAACAATATTGCGATGGGTAAACCTTCGGGAGCCAAAAAAAGATGATAAGCAAAGATATTAATGATAATTGGTGTCATCACAATCAAGATTAGAGGTACAAAGCGATTGCTTAAAAGTGCGAAACCAGCAGCAACCTCAGTAATACCGAGCAATGTATACAAATAACCAGTGGCTTTCATCCCGTCAATTAAAAGATTCCCTACATTAAGTTGTTCTGGAATGAGTAGCTTTGCTGCACCAGCAACGATAAAAATCAGACTTATCATTACTTGAATTCCCAAACGAGCAGATATAGGTCCAAAAATCAAGCCAGACCAAGTAGGTTTGACAGAACCAAATAGCGACTGATACGCAGAACGATAACGATATGTAAGTATTAAGTGTGCGCTAATTGTTAAAAGTACGAGTAAAATCCGCAGCGGTCTGGGGTCAAGGAAAAAGTGAAATAGTGCAATATTTAAACTAACAGATGCCAGGACAATTTGCGCTAGCGGTACAAACAAACCTACGAGTATTGCAATACCTGCCACAAATTCAGTTGTGTAGAGCAATATCTGTAAATAACCCGTAGCTTTTATTACGTCCAGCCATGCTTGCGCTTGGGGAGGAAAGTTTGACCGTTCTGTAATTCGGGGAAGAAAAGCCCGAAGCAAAACGGCAATCGGGTAAACTAATCCTAAAAAGCCTCTAGCTGCATAAACCAGCATTCTGTTATTTTTTGTATTTTGGTGGTTCACCGATTAAGTATGTTTGGGGTTAATACCTTAAGTTAATTTGTCTTATTTAGAACACTTACTACTTATATATTTAAATTAAACCTCTCCGATAATTAGCTTGAAACCACTGTGATTAGCGGACTAACACTTCATTTCCAGAGATGTCTATTAAATATAAAAATATTAATCAGGTGTTTGATTTGGCGTAACATCAATCCCAAATGTCCGAGCAATAATCAATGGATTAAAATATTCGCGTATAAATTTCACTTTGTTACCGCTTGTTTGAAACACAAACACATAGTTATTTCGGTAAGGTCTGCCATTTTCTGCTACCACAAAATCACCTTGCGCTTCTACAACAACAACATTTGGATTTCTGGTTTCATAGAGACGAATTTGCTCAAATCTAATTTCACTAAACAGTGCTACCGCTCCCTCTACATAGCCCTGTGCAGCCTCTCTATTTGGAAAATTTCTACCTTGCAAATCATAGGGAAGTTCTATTGTTGCATCTTCGGTCCAAAGTTGAGAGATTGCATTAGTATCTTGTGCTTCAAATAATTGCAAAAATTGCTTACCTATACGAGAAGCACGCGAACGTGGAACTATATCATTTACTGAGTCGAAGGTACGTATCTCGCGTTGTGTTCTTGATTTTCTCTTAAAACCATTGACTAAAAGTACTTCATCTTGAGAATTTGCACTTGTCATAGATGCAGGTACAACTGTCACAAGAGCAGTAAAAATAAAAGCAGTTAAAACACGTTTCATTATCGAATAGCTCCTAAAACTATGATTACCAAAGAGATGAAATCCTTTACAAGTTAAGAGTTGAAATGTACTTAACAAATACAGTTAGATGCTCTATTCACAATAAAGCCCTTCCTATTTTCTCAATCTGAAAATACAGGACATCTACATGTGTACAATCAAACTATAGCAGAAACTATAGCAACAAGTTGTACTCAACAAGTTGACTACAATCGTCAGTGTATACTTGGGTAACGAAAATTGTCAACTCCTCCATCAGAAATTAAATGGCACTGACGCAAGCAATATTGGCATTGTTAACGAAAAAATCTGCAAGTGGTTACGAGCTAGCGAAACAGTTTAATGCTGACTTCGTTCACTTGTGGAAAGCTTCTCAACAGCAGGTATATCGGGAATTAGCCAAACTAGAGGAGCAAGGTTTGGTTAACTGTGAAATAGTACCGCGAGACGCTTATTTAGACAAAAAACTTTGTTCGATTACAGATGCAGGTAAAAAATATCTGATGGAATGGATAAATAAACCTTCTCAACCAGCAATTATACGTGAAGATTTGATACTCAAAATGTTGGCTGGTGGACTTGTTGAACCAAGAATATTGCGAGAAGAGTTAGAACGTCATCGTCGATTGCATCTGAATGCTTTAGCAAAATTTCAAGGAATGGAAAAAAACTATTTGGATAATATTAAATCTTTATCAGCAGACAAAAAACTACAATATTTAGCCATCCGTCGGGGTGTTCATTACGAACAAGATTGGCTCAACTGGTGTGATGAAGCTTTAGAAGCAATTGAGGAATTAGAAGAACCATAAAATTATAAAATTGTAACTTACGTCAAAAACAACAATGTAGTCATGGTTATTTTTCACCACAACTACATTATTTAAAGGAGTCTATTTTTGAGGGGTTCTAAAAGCTTCTTCAACTATTAATTCCATAAAGGAACATAGTTTAGGAATAATCAGCAATCAATTAAAACATTTGTGGAACATAGCTAGATGCAATATCAGATGTATAAACCAAGTTTCCATCGATATTGTCAATTCCGTTCAAAGCTATTGCTGTATTTCTCCACTGACCATTTCTGGTTCTGCAAGTTGCACGAAGTACATTTCCTCTAAGCTCTTCATTAGCACAGGTTTGAGAGAAATTACTAGGTCTATTAGAACTTGTCGGTACAAGGTTGCCATCAATATTTTCAATTCCTCGTAAAGGAATTGCTGCATAAACCTCGCGTCCATCTCTTGTCAAACAAAATCCTGCAAGTTCACTTCCAATAACTTTCATGTCTCTACAAGAATTCTGGTAAGTGCTAGGAGCAGCATTTGCAGGAGCATTTGCAACTACACCCATGCAGGTAATTGCAAAACCAATTGCAGCAAATAAAGTACGTTTCATTTTAAGTCTCCTCAATACACTAAAAATTGTTTCTTAAAAAAGCAAAAACATTCTTTTCTTATCAATATCCGAAAAAAATATTTTTAATCTAAACTTAGATTATTTTTTTCTTATTAATTCAGATAAGTTGTTATGAATTGAATGTTATGAATATATTTATACAAAAAAAGAATAATCGGTGACATGAGGAAATATACGTATATTTATATTCATCTAGGCTTTTTGTTGTTAATAATATTTCAACTTAGAATTACCGAGAATAGATATTATCAATAACTCTACACAGTTTGCCTAACTGAATACTAAAAATATCCACCCAATCGCTAGTAATTCTTAAGGTTCTATTCTGACCAAAGTCCCTATTTCCACTTTTTCAAAGAGTGCTATAACGTCTGTGTCATGCATTCTAATACAGCCATGAGAAGCTGCTCTCCCAATAGTTTGCGGTCGATTTGTTCCGTGAAATCCTATCTGAGTTTTACCGTCCGTCCAGACACCAATCCATCTAGAACCTAGAGGGTTGTTAGCTCCAGGTTGAATCACTGCACCTGTTTTGAAATTCGTGAAAACCGGGTCTATCTCTTTTGAAAACACGTTAAAAGCACCTTGGGGTGTTTCATAACCCGGTTTACCTACAGCTATCGGGTAAGTTTTGATTAATGCATTACCTCGATACACATGCACTTTTCTCGTTCTCAGCTTTACAACCAGATAAACTTCCTCTGACCTTAGTTGATTGGGAATCTGGTACTCTGTTGGAGACAATTCAAGATTATTTCTCGGACCTTTTAGAATAATTCGCCAATTTTTATTACTAGTATTTTGGTATGTCGGTGTTTGTTCTTCATAGACTATCCCAGCACCAGAAAATTGTTCAAATGTGTTAGCAAAAGCTGGTTGAGTATTTATGAAGTTAGCCCCACTAGCACCAATCAGTAAGCTTCCCATAGCCAAAATCTTACTTTTTAAAAAATTCAAACTAATACTATTTTTCATCATATTTTTTTAACTAATTAATACTAAAAAATCTTAAACAAATAGGTATATTCTGATTTTTTAGCACTAAAAGAATAAAAAAAGGCTCGGTAATACTAACGATTTATGTACTTATGTTTAAATAAAAAATACTTTTACAGCATATTTCATCTTCATGAGGTACATTCTAACGGGCAGGGAGTTTATTTCCGTCCCGAAAGAGGTTGGTTTGTTATTTCCGAACCACTATATACTCGTAAGTGCGGTTTGTGCGGAAATGTACAGTTTTTTGCTAATGTCTTCGATTAAATCTATAACGGTTGAACTAGTTTCGTTATTTCAATTTCAGCAAAATTCTTTACTCTAACCCTAAATGCAGCTTCAAAGCTGCATCCACGAACTGCATTATCTCTTCACTCAAAATTCCTTTCACTTCTTCTTCAATACGTTGCTTGGAAATTGTTCGTACTTGATTAGCCTGTATTTTGCTGACTTTTGATAAACCGCTATCATGAGCTTCCAACAATACCTCAAATGGATACACCCGAGCAACGCTTGAAGTTATCGGTACGATTGTAATAGTATTAGCAACCCTATTGTTGATATCATTGCTAACAATCAGAACGGGACGACGCTTAGCTGCCTCAGAACCAACTGCCGGATTTAAATTAGCATAGTAAATTTCACCACGTCTCATCAGTTAAACCATCTCCAACTACTACATCCCAAGCTAAATCCACTTCGTTCGATGCTTGCCTATATGCTTCTTCAAGCTCTCGATTTCGCAATAATTCTAATGCTTCTTCTATCACCTGAGAGCGAGATTTATACTGATGGCTAGTTTTATACTGCTCTATAAATTGAACTAAATAGCTTGATAGCGAAATTGAAAGCTTTTCTGAATGCATATTATCTTTAGTAGGAATAAAAAGTAATCTAAATTCTTACTACCAATACTATCTCAAAACTAATCAAAATTAATTTCAAAAAAACCTTGACCAATCAGTTTAAGTTTGTTATTGTTAGAACATGAGCAGAGGACCGAATAAAAAATTCGAGCCAGAAATGGCATTACAAAAAGCGATGGAGGTCTTTTGGGCTAGAGGTTATGAAGCTGCTGGTCTTAGCGAATTACTCCAGAATATGGGTATTAGTCGCAAAAGTATGTACGATACTTTCGGTAACAAGCAAGCTTTATTTCTCAAAGCTTTAGAGCATTACGCTCAAACTAACCTCCGTTCGATTCGAGAGCAACTCCTAAAATCGGGTTCACCGTTGAGGAATATCGAGCAGCTTTTACAAAGTTGGCAAAAAACTCACGGGAAACCAGGTAGTAAAGGCTGTATGCTCGGTACTTCTACAGCGGATTTCGATACAAGCGATGTCGAAATTGCTCCTGTTTTACGTAGTTACTATAACAGGTTGGAGAATATATATTATGAAGCTTTTTCCAGAGCCATAGCAGCAGGAGAGTTAAGCAAGGAAGCTGACCCTCGTGATTTAGCAAGGATGCTGCTTTGTACAAGTCAAGGAATGGCTCTTGTCGGCAGAGTTTTGGATAACGAAACCATACCGCAAAGCGTGGTTTTAGTTACTATCAAAGCCCTAAAGAACATGTGATTTTTTTTGCTAAAATCTAGACTGATTGGTTTAAGTTTATTTAATTCGGTAAGTAACAAAAAAGGAGAAATAATCATGGGACGTTTAACTAACAAGACTGCGGTTATCACTGGTGGGACTACTGGTATTGGTTTTGCAACAGCAAAGCAGTACATTGAGGAAGGAGCAAGAGTAATCATTACTGGACGTAGCGAAGAGAGATTGAGAGAAGCAGTTGAGAAATTAGGAACTAATGCGATAGCAGTTAAGGCAAATGTGCTATCTCTTACGGATTTAGATAATTTAGTAAACAGAGTCAAAGAGGAATTTGGTAAGCTCGATATTCTGTTTGCGAATGCTGGAAGCGGTTACTTTTCACCATTAGAGCAGGTTGACGAAAAATTTTATGACAATCAATTTGATATCAATGTTAAAGGTGTTTTCTTTACGGTACAGAAGCTATTAGGATTGTTGAGAGCGGGAGCGAGCGTAATTTTGAATGCTTCTGCTGTGAATCAAAAAGGAGCATCTACCGGAAGTATTTATTTTGCGACAAAAGCAGCAGTGCGTTCATTCGCTCGTTCCTTCGGTGCGGAATTAGGTGAGCGTCAGATTCGAGTTAATTCGTTAAGTCCTGGTATTGTCAGAACCGAGTTTGAGAAGAAACTTGATTTACCCGATGGAGCATTTGAAGGGTTTATTGATGCAGTTGTACAAACAGCACCTTTACACAGAGAAGGTGAAGTAGAAGAAATTGCTAAAGCTGCGGTATTTTTAGCCAGCGACGATTCATCTTACATGACGGCTAGCGATATGGTTGTTGATGGCGGATATATGAATGTTTAGAACTGTTATGGAGACGTAATATCTATCCGTCTCCACTAACTGTTCCGATAGCGGAATAGAAGTAATATTTCCCGATTCAACAACTGTTCCGATAGCGGAATCAAAATTAAGTTCCATAGTTGAGGAATGTTTCAGGGTTTTGAGAAACTGTCCCGGTGCGGGAATAATTTCGATTTTTGATAACTATTCCGATTGCGGAATAGAAGTAATATTTCCCGATTCAACAACTGTTCCGATAGCGGAATCAAAATCAAGTTCCACAGTTGAGGAATGTTTCAGGGTTTTGAGAAACTGTTCCGATGCGGGAATAATTTCGATTTTGATAACTGTTCCGATTGCGGAATAGAAGTAATATTTCACGATTCAACAACTGTTCCGATAGCGGAATATAAATCAAGTTCCATAGTTGAGGAATGTTTCAGGGTTTTGAGAAACTGTTCCGATTGCGGAATAGAAGTAATATTTCCCGATTCAACAACTGTTCCGATAGCGGAATATAAATCAAGTTC
>JBCBHT010000308.1:0-8142 GCA_038525335.1 Cyanobacteria bacterium J06621_15
ATAGAAACGAATATAGCACCGCAGATTTTACGAGATGCGAGGATTTTACGTATTTTTGAAGGACCTACAGAGACATTGAATATGTTTTTAGGTTCAAGA
The DNA here is from genome assembly GCA_038525335.1 of Cyanobacteria bacterium J06621_15. Lineage (GTDB taxonomy): Bacteria > Cyanobacteriota > Cyanobacteriia > Cyanobacteriales > Nostocaceae > Rivularia. Next base: position 100 of record JBCBHT010000308.1, read on the forward strand.
GCGATTCATGAAAGTGAAGGTTTGGCAAGTTTTATTAGTGAAAGTTTTCAAGCTCCAGAAATAGCTGAGAAATTGCAGACAGCAGCTATTGAGATTTATGGAAGAACCTCACCCCGTCCCTCTCCTTATCAAGGAGAGGGGGAAACCTCACCTAACAAACACCCCTCTCCTTACCAAGGAGAGGGGATGGGGGTGAGGTTATCTGAAACTCGTTGGGCTGCGATAATTACTGGTGAAATAACAACTTTTGCGATACTTTGGGCTGCTTTACATCATACCCAAATAGATTCACCTTCCGAATCAATCACTAGCGCTATAGAATGGGTGAAATTCAATTTTGAAGAGAAACTCAAACAAGCTCTATTAAATTCCCAACAAAAAGTTTTATCTTCTCAAGAAAGCACCGAATTAATATCTAATTATATTGACAGCATCGGCGACATCGAACAAACCCTACCGGGAGAAGATTGGGAATTAGACGAATATTTATGTCAAGAAGTAAGAAGTAAGAAGGAAGAAGTAAGAAGTAAAGAAATAAATTTTTCTTCTACCCCCTCCGCTTCCTCCGCTCCCTCCGCTCCCTCCGCTCCCCCTGCTCCCCCTGCTCCCTCCGCTCCCCCTGCTCCCTCCGCTCCAAAATCTTCATCAATCCAAACCTGGCTAGTAAATTGGTTGAGTCAGAAATTAAAATTACCTCAAGACAGCATAGATATAAATAAATCTTTTGCTGACTATGGTATTGATTCAGTGATTGCTGTGGAATTGGCTCAGGATTTACAGGAATGGTTGAATTATCCCCGTGCTATTGAACCTACAATTGCTTGGAATTTTCCGACAATTGAATCATTGAGTAATTATCTTGCTCAAAGTTTGGCTAATGCAAATTCAATAGATAATCAATTAGAAGAATCAATTTCTCTGTCTGAAGAAATATCAACAGAGAATTCATCTGATTTAGAGTCTATGTCTGAAAACGAATTAGCGCAGTTGCTCGAAGCAGAAATTAATGCTGCTAAGGAGAGGGATAATTTGTAATTTGTAATTCGTAATATTACCCTATGTCCAGCACGGACACGCTACGCTAAAGGGTGACGCAAGCTAGTAGTTCAGCAAGTCAACTTTGAGGGGTATATCGTACAAGGGTAAATACTTTTCTCCCCCTGCTCCCTCCGCTTCCCCTGCTCCCCCTGCTTGCCTCCACCCGGCAATGTTGGCTTGTTCGAGTACTAGGTAATTCACTATACAAAGATTTTCCGCTGTCCGACGATATTTGGAGACGTAGCACTGCTACGTCTCTACATTATTTATCTGTAAAATTATTAGTTAAATAAAATGAAACCAATTGTTAGTTTTACTACCGAACCAGAATTTTTAATTGAATCAGAAGAAACAATTTCTCTATATAATTTTACTCTCAGCGAACCACCATCAGATACTGGTATTACTGTAAAAATTAATGCGCCTAATTTATCTGACTTTGATTTGACTAGAGCTACTGTTGAAGGAGGTAAAATTACTTTAGATGAAGAATTAGAACAACAGCTACAAAATGCTTTGGATGGAACTCGTGCAGCAGAAATACCTGGAGCTGCGGTAGCTATTGTTGCTCCTTTCGGTAGTTGGTTTGCAGCGAGTGGTGTTTCGACATTAGAAGATAATACACCTTTAGAGCCAGATGACCGCTTTGAAATTGGTAGTATTACTAAAACCTTTGTCGCGACCACTGTATTACAGTTGGTTGAAGAAGGTAAGTTGAGTTTGGAAGATACTCTGACTACATTGCTTCCTGAGAGTATTACTGCTGATATTCCTAACTCTGAACAAATTACTGTAAAACAGCTACTACAACATACTAGCGGTATTCCTGATTATGTAGATGAACTATTTACCCAAGCATCAACAGATCCTACTGTATTTTTAAAAGAATGGGAACCAGAAGAATTAGTCGATTTGACTGATGCTTTGGAACCATTATTTGAACCAGGGGAATCTTGGAGATATTCCAGTACCAATTTTGTTTTAGCAGGATTAATAATTGAAGCTATAACGGGTAATAATATTGCAGCGGAAATTAGAACTCGTATTCTTGAACCTCTAAATTTAGAAAATACTTTTTTTGCTAAAGAGGAAGAAATTCCTGGGGGTTACATCAGCGGTTATTGGGATTTTGATGGAGACGGAAGTTTAGATAACATTAGCGTAGCCAATATTTCTTGGACTTGGGCTGCTGGTGCTATGGTTTCCAACACCAAAGATTTGGATACTTTTGCTCGAAGTTTGTTTAAGGGTGATTTGCTTGAACCTGAAACTTTAGAGCAAATGCTTGATATTACCCCTGCTGTTGATTCTGGGAACTATTCTTCCTATGGTTTGGGAGTCGGAACTATCGAATCTCCCAATCGCTTTTGGTATATCCATCGGGGACAAACTCTGGGTTATCGCTCGAATATGTGGTATTCCCCAGAAGATGATTTTACTTATATCGAATTAATCAATGGATTTTCTCGGGATAATTTAGTTCGGGATATTCTACCTCCATTCAGAGAAGGAATTGCGGACGAAAATTTTAATTTCACGATTACAGAACAAAATGCTCAAATTAGTCTACCAGTTGCTAACGATGGAGAAACCGAAGGGGAAGAAATAGTAACCTTTACTTTGGAACCAGGGGAAGAATACGAGGTAGATGCAAATGCTCAAACTGGTATATTTACTATCTTCGATACATCCGATGAAGCAAATATCATCAAACCAATAGTTAGTTTTACCAGCACACCAGAATTATTAATTGAGTCTCAAGAAACAGTTTCTTTACTTAACTTCAGCCTCAGTGAAACACCTCCAGAATTAGGAACAACTGTAACTATTAACAGTTCTGATTTATCGGAATTTAATCTCAATTCCATTCAAACTCAAGGTGGTGAAATAACCCTTAGTAAGGATATTCAATCCCAGTTAAAAGCTGCTTTAAAAGAAAAAGTTACAGCAGAAATACCAGGAGCAACTATTGCGATTACATCCCCTTTAGGAAATTGGTCTGAAGCTGCTGGTATAGCGAATATAGAAAATAATACTCCCTTAACCACAAAAGACCGCTTTGAAATTGGTAGCATTACTAAAACTTTCACCGCAGCTACTATATTAAAGTTAGTAGAAGCACAAACCCTAACTCTCGACGATACCCTAACTGATTGGTTACCAGAAGAAGTAACAACAAATATTGCTAACTCCGACGAGATTAGCATTAGGCAATTACTCAATCATACTAGTGGAATTGCTGAATATGACGCTATTTTGTTGCAACAAGCTTTACTTAATCCCACTGTCTTTTTAAAAGATTGGCAACCAGAAGAATTGGTAGAATTAACCAAAGATTTGCAGCCATTTTTTGCACCAGGGGAATCTTGGCAATATTCTAATACCAACTATATTTTGGCTGGAATGATTATCGAAGCAGCTACAGGTAATAATATAGCTGCGGAAATTAGGTCACAAATTCTGGAACCTCTAAATCTCGAAAATACTTTTTTTGCACAAGAAGAAGAAATACCAGGAGGTTACGTTAGTGGTTATTTAGATTTTGACCTAGATGGTAATTTAGATGATGTTTCTATTGCTAATCTTTCTTGGTCATGGACTAGCGGTGCTATCGTTTCTAATACCGAAGATTTAACCCAATTTGCTAGAGCTTTATATGGAGGAGAACTACTTTCTGAAACTAGTCGCTCCGAAATGTTTACCCTTGTAGATACAGATAGAGGATATTCCTATGGTTTAGGAATGATGAGTTTTGAAACTCCCGACTTAGGAACAGTTGTTGGACATCGGGGAGGAAGTCTGGGTTTCAGTTCTAATATGTGGTATTCATCATCAGATAATTTTACCTATGTTGATTTAGTCAATGGTAGGTCTGAAGAAGAATTAGTTAAAGACGTTATTCCTAAATTTACAGAAGGTTTAATCCCCCAAGTTGGTAACATTGACGCTTCTGAAGAATTAAATTTTACCATCACAGAGCAAAATGCTCAGATTAGTCTAGCAGTTGCGAATGATGGGGAAACAGAAGCAGAAGAAACAGCTACTTTCACTATTGAAGAGGGGAACAGATATGAAATAAATCCTGATGCTCAAACAGCTAACTTTACCATCTTAGATAGCCTAGAAGAATTAATCCTTACTCCTGTTGTGGATGACAATATCACAGAAATCATAGACTTACGCAGTTTTGGTGATGGAGTAACGGTAACTGCTGAATACACCATCAGTAGAGAAGCAGATTTTAATAATCAAGTTTACTTTTTTGCTGTTGATGATATTAATGGTAATATTGATAATCTTGCACCAGGGGATAATGGTTATCTACAAGCAGCTTTAGAAAATATCATTCAACAACAAGCTTTTGAAACCAGCGACGACAATACAGAAAGCGGAACGATTCAAATGGAAGCGGGTTCTATAATTGCTCCAATGATTATTATTGACGAAACATTAGAATCAGCTAAAAGCGGTGAAGCAACCGTTTACTTACCCTATAATGGTTCTAACGGTAGCGATAACTTCGACCATATCAAGATGTTGAACGGTAATACCTTTGGTTTTGAAGATTTACCATTAGGTGGTGACCAAGACTTTAACGATATCGTTATCGCGTTTGAGAAGTTGAGCGTGTAATTAAAGCTGTTTTCAGCTTATATCTTTATTTTAACGCGGAGGAACGCAGAGTTTTTTTTGATACTCCTTAGTTTTATCAAAAACAAAAAATTTTGTATCCTTACTAGCGTGTTTTTTAAGACAGGCAAATGTACTATTTTGAGAAAGGTAAATGTATTACAGCGATTTGATATAGAAAAGAACTTTTTACTCAAAATAATCTACTCAATTCAAATTACGAATTAGAACCAATCTATTTCCGATTTTTGCACTTATGTCTACAGATTTCCCCTCCTGTATTTTGTCACCAATATCAGAATTTTCTGCGGTTGTCACAGAATTGGAGTTATTACAGAAATTACCAGAATGGCTTCATGCTGTTAAAAATACAGAAGAATTTTCAGTTGAGAATTCTTTTAATATTGAATTAGCACAATTACTAGCAGCAGAAATAAACGCAGTTAAGGGAGGGGAAGGGAATGAGTGACCCGAATGAAAAAATCGATTATCGTTCCCTGCTGCAAGAAGCACTTGTAGAAATGCGTTCGCTGCGAGGTAAATTAGAAGCAGCAGAACAAGCAAAAACCGAACCAATTGCAATTATCGGAATGGACTGTCGGTTCCCTGGTGGTGCAAATTCTCCGGAAGCTTATTGGGAATTACTGCAAAAGGGAATTGATGCAATTACCGAAGTTCCTCTCGAACGTTGGTTAATTGATGATTATTACGATTCCGACCCGGATGTTCCAGGGAAAATGTATACTCGTTACGGCGGATTTATTGATAACGTAGATAAATTTGACCCGCAATTTTTCGGTATTTCTCCCCGCGAAGCAAAAAAAATGGACCCGCAACAGCGTTTGTTGTTGGAAGTCAGTTATACAGCTTTAGAACGCTCCGGTCAAAGCGTACAAGAATTAAATGGTAGTCAGACAGGGGTTTTTATTGGCATCAGCTTCGATGATTATGCCAAATTCAGCCTTAATTCTGGTGATGTAAATAGTATTGATGCTTACAGCAGTTTGGGTAATACCCGCAGCATAGCTGTAGGACGTTTATCCTATGCATTGGGTTTGCAAGGACCAACAATGCAATTAGATACAACCTGCTCCAGTTCTTTATTAGCGACTCATTTAGCTTGTCAAAGTCTTCGTAGCGGTGAATCCAATTTAGCCTTAGCTGGTGGAGTTAGTTTAATGCTTTCCCCAGAACCAACCATCGGTTTTTGTAAATTGAAAGCATTAGCACCAGACGGACGCTGTAAAACTTTTGATGCAGCTGCTAACGGTTATGTAAGGGGGGAAGGATGCGGAATTATCGTACTCAAACGACTTTCCGATGCAATTAAAGATAGAGATAATATTCTGGCAATAATTCGAGGTTCAGCAGTCAACCACGACGGACAAAGTAACGGTTTAACCGCTCCAAACGGTTCAGCACAAGAAAATGTAATTCGACAAGCTATAAAAAATGCTGGGATAAAACCCAATCAAATTCAATATGTAGAAACCCACGGAACGGGTACAAGTTTAGGAGACCCCATCGAAACCCTAGCGCTAGGGAAAATACTTGGTGAAGGTAGAAATAACGATAATCCTTTAATAATAGGTTCCGTCAAAACCAACATCGGACATTTAGAAGCAGCAGCAGGAGTCGCTAGCATAATTAAAGTAACCCTAGCGCTAGGGAATAAACAAATTCCTCCTCATTTACATTTTCATAAACCCAATCCTCATATACCTTGGTCAAGATTACCGATTCATATACCTACAGAACTCAGACCTTGGAACATTGGTAATCAAGAAAAGCGTTTAGCTGGTGTTAGTTCCTTCGGGATGAGCGGTACGAATGCTCATGTGGTAATAGAAGAGAGCGGAGGGAGCGGAGGAAGCAGAGGGAGCGGAGGAAGCAGAGGGGGAGAAGAGCGTCCATTACATTTACTGACATTATCAGCAAAGACAGAGCAAGCGTTATCGGAGCTTGTAACGAATTACCAAGAATACTTGACAAATAATAGTGATGTTGAATTTGCGGATATTTGTTTTAGTGCGAATATAGGGCGATCGCATTTTCAACATCGTTTGAGTATTGTTGCTGAATCTACAAAAGATGCACTGCAAGAATTGGAGACGTTATGTATAACGTCTCTACATAATGGGTCTGTTTTCACTGGAATAATAGCCACTAATAAACGTCCTAAAATTGCATTTTTATTAACTGGAAAAAGCAATCAATATATAAATATGGGTTGGGAATTATATCAAACTCAACCAACTTTTAGAAAAGCTTTAGATGAATGTAATGAAATTCTAAAATCATTAATTAATTTAGATTTACTAAATTTTATTTATCCTTCCATTTCTCCCTCCGCTTCCTCCGCTTCCTCCGCTCATCTTACAATATTTCCTATAAAGTACGCTTTATATAAACTATGGACATCTTGGGGTGTTAATCCAGATATATTAATTGCAGATGGAATTGGTGAATATGTTGCTGCTACAGTTGCTGGTGTTTTTAGTTTAGAAGATGGATTGAAGTTATTAGTAAGTAGTAATCAAAATGAATTTGAACAAATAGCGAATTCAATTAATTATTCTTTTCCAAAAATTCAGATAATTTCTAGTGTTAGTGGTAAGTTAATTAATTCAGAAATAGCAACTAGTTCATACTGGTGTGAACGGATTTCGCAAACTGTAAGTTTAGATAAAATTAAAATTATTGATAATATCAAAGAACTTGATTGTGATATCTGTTTGGAATTAGGAGTTAAATCAACTTTGTCAGAAGATAATTCAACAGAAATATTATTTTTATCGAGTTTGGGTGAAGGGGATAATAAACAAGATTGGCAAATAATGCTTTCAAGTTTAGCTCAGATTTACGTTAAGGGAGTTAATATTAATTGGCGTGGATTTGAGCAAGATTATTTGAGAAATCGGGTTATATTACCAACTTATCCGTTTCAACGTCAGCGTTATTGGATTGAAGCTGCTAATCATCATAAATTATCAAAAATAAATACTGGAAATATACATCCTTTATTAGGACAAAGAATTGAAATTGCTAATTTACAAACGATTCATTTTGAAAATCAAATAAATCAAGATAATCCGAGTTATTTACAACATCATCAAGTTTTTGATACGGTAATTATGCCGTTTTCTGGTTATGTGGAAATGGTATTAGCTGCTGCTAGTAATTTATATCAAACAAAAGATGAAATAAACAAGTTTTTATTAACTGATGTAGAAATTCATCAAGCTTTTATTTTAGAAAAATTTTATACAACAGTACAATTAATTCTCACACCTATTGCTCAATCAAAACATCAAGAATATAAGTTTGAAATTTTTAGTTTAAAAGTAGGTTGGGTTGAAAGAAGTGAAACCCAAC
>JBCBHT010000309.1:0-8119 GCA_038525335.1 Cyanobacteria bacterium J06621_15
AGAAAAATTAGATAAAATCAGAGAAGCATCACCTTTGATTAGAATAATGCATTCATTGAAAGAAGAATTTCATCATCTGTTTGATAAGAGTGAAGATTTAGGCGAAGGAATGTTAGGATTAATAGATTGGTTAAAAAAAGCTGCACCTTATTATCAAAAAAGTTTTAAGACAATAAAACGCTGGTTTGGAGAAATAATCGGATATTTTGAAAGAAAAACAACTAGTGGTGTAGTAGAAGGAATTAATAATAAATTGAAGTTAATAAAGAGAAGTGGATTTGGCTTTAATAATTTCCGCAATTTTGAAATTAGAGCCTTACTTTCTTGGCATTATGATACTCGTTTAGCACGTTAAGTACCCAAGAGCCATAGTTTCAAGCCGTTTATATAAGTCTTGAATATGTTGAGGATTATAATTTACTAAACTTAATGCTCGTTCAATCTCTATTTGAGCAATTGATTTTAAAATTTTGGCAGTACTAAAATTTGGGTCTGGAAGTGTTACCCCTAATTGTAATAATTCAGTCCTAACTTTAATTAGGTTTTCTTTACTAATTCCTTCCATATGACCATTCCCATAAACCCCATTTAGGTGTTGCTGTAAAATTTTATCTGCTTTCTTATAATCCTTGATAGCATTTTCTTGATTTCCTAAATCCCGATATAAATTACCTCTACGAATATAAGCTTCAGTTTCAATAAAAAAATCATTACCATCAATGTATTTATTTAAATTCAAGATTGCTTTTCGTTTTTTACCAGATTTTTCATAAGCTATAGCCTTGTCGTAGTAATTTCTCCGCTCCTGATTTAACAAGGCTTTTTTATGTTGGTTAATCATGTGAGAAAAGCAACTTTTAGGAACTCCTGCTATTTTTGAGAATTCCTCTAGCGAATCAAAGGTTTTCGGATTTATGATTTTACATTCAGGAAAGTCACCGGGTACTGTAATTTGTGCAAGTAATGGTAGAGAAAAACCCAATAGTAAAGCAGATGATGTATGAATAATTATAGAATTGATAGATAATGGAAATTTCATGATTGTGTAATTTAGAACTGTTTTTAGTTTGTAGTAATTTTTTTTGAGAACTAAAGTCCTTACTACTAACTATCAGACTAATTACTATTTAACTTCACTGATATCTGAGTTCACATCGGAGTATATCGAGTACGTATCGACTTGGTAACGAGATTGAATTTTCTTGTATTTTACGAGATAAATGAATACAGCAATCGTAATATCATACAGATGCCACGTTCAGTTAAAGTGCGTTCTAAATTTATTTCTCAGGTAAAGTCTGCTTTACCTCGTAATGGTTATATTCGCCAAAGTGATTTAGCTGAATATCTACAGGTTTCTCAATCTACCATCAGCAGTTTTCTCAACGGTAAACCCGTTGATTATTTGAATTTTAGAGAAATTTGTCGTGCTTTAAATTTAGAATGGCAAGATATTGCCGATTTAACCGCAGAATTCACCGTTACACCAAATAATAATCATATTCAAGAAACATCTCCTGTAATATCCCTCGAACATCCAACCGGACAAGTACCGCTTGATTCACGATTTTATATTAATCGCTCTCCCATCGAGGAAAGATGTTACGAGCAAATTAAACAACCTGGTGCTTTGATTAGAATTAAAGCTCCCAGACAGATGGGTAAGACTTCGCTTTTAGCAAGAATTATTGATAAATCGCAATCTCAAGGAGATATTACTGTAAATTTAGATTTTGAACTTGCAGCAAGTCAAGTTTTTATTAATTTAGATAAGTTTTTGCGTTGGTTTTGTGCGAGCATCTGTTTAACTTTAAATATTCCGAATCAAATTGATGATTATTGGGATTTAGCTGCAATTGTTGGTAGCAGTATGACCTGTAAAGCTTATTTTGAAGAATATTTACTACCAACTATTGATAAACCGCTTACTCTTGGTTTAGATAAGGTTGATAAAATCTTTGAATATCCAGAAATTTATCGTGATTTTTTTGGATTGCTCAGAGCTTTGCACGAAGAGGGTAAACGACGAGAAATTTGGAATAAGCTGAAATTAATTATCGTACATTCTACAGAAGTTTACGTCCCCCTCGATATTAATCAATCTCCATTCAATGTTGGTTTATCAATAGAGCTATCAGAATTTAACCGTCAACAAATTTTAGATTTAGCTCAAAGACATCAACTAAGTTGGCAAAATGTCGAAGTTGATAAAATCATGAATTTAGTCAGCGGACATCCATTTCTAATTCGTCTTGCTATCTATCATATAGCTTGTGAAAATGTGACTTTAAATCAAATATTAGAAAATGCTACAACTTCTAAAAGTATTTACGCAGAGCATTTACGATATCAAAGTCTAATTCTGACCCAACAACCGGAATTAGCAGAAGCGATGAAAGATATAGTTAATAACAGTAATCCGACATTATCAACAGTTACTAAATTTAAATTGCAAAGTATGGGATTAGTTGAATTGAAAGGAGATAATATATTTCCACGGTGTAATCTATATCGTCAGTTTTTACAGCTTGAATAATAATCGTTATCTAAAATATTCATAATTTTACAATTCGCTTTTAACAACTCCCATTGATAATGCGATCGCCATTTATTTTGAGATATAGGATAATTTTTTCTTATGAATTTACGAGTTAGTGAAATTTAGTCTTTCTTCTCCACCTGCCAAACTTGATGTGCTTTCCCCAATCCCTCACTCAAACTTTGATGAATATAACCATTAGTGGCTAAAATCCTTCCCGAATCCATCTTAAAATCACCACCATCATAAGCCGTCACCTTACCACCAGCTTCCCGTAAAATAATTATTCCAGCAGTAATATCCCAGGGAGATAAACCTCTTTCCCAATATCCATCCAAACGTCCGCTAGCGACATGAGCTAAATCCAAAGCAGCAGAACCACCACGTCTTACCCCCTGGGTTAAATGGGTTAAATGACAAAATTCTGTATAGTTATTGTCTTCAGTTTCCCTACGGTCGTAAGCAAAACCCGTAACTAACAAACTTTTATTTAATTCCGTAGTTTGAGAAACATTTATCGGACGACGATTAAGAGTTGCTCCTAAACCTTGAGCAGCACGAAATAATTCATTATGAGAAGGGTTGTAAATCACACCAACTTGCGGAATACCGTTAATTAACAACCCAATAGAAACTGAAAATAGCGGATATTGATGAGCAAAATTAGTCGTACCATCCAAAGGGTCAATAGCCCAAAGATATTTTTGATTTTGATTACCTAATTTACCAGATTCCTCAGCAAGAATAGCGTGTTCGGGTACATGACGACGCAAAGTTTCCAAAACCACAGCTTCCGAAGCTTTATCAGCTGCTGTAACTAAATCACCAGGACGTTTTTCCGCAGTTTTATCTTCAACTTTACCCAAATAACCTTGTAAAACAGCACCAGCAGCGAGCGCTGCTTCTGTAGCAATATCGAGATAAATTTGTAGGTTCATTGTTTGTTGATTGTTAGTGGATAGTAGATAGTTGATGATCCACACCCGACCGGTGAAAGTTAATGGTTGATGATCCACACCCTACGAGTGAAAGTTGATAAAAAATTAACTCTTAACTACTAACAACTAACCACTAACAACTATCATTATCGATAAACTCGACGAAACTCGGAGGGAGAAAGACGCATTGGGTCTTCGGGATTCCAAATTCCTTTACCCATCAGTCTAGACCAATGCTGTGCGCGTTCCAAGCGGTTATCGTATTTATGATTTGGTGAACGAGCTACAAATAATGCATGTCCTTCTTTAACTAATTCTTCGTTAACTAAGGTGTCATCTTTCCAAACGTAAGCTACAGTTCTTCCATATTTATCTCTTGCTTCCACATCAAACTCTAATCTGACAGGTGAGGATTTATCTTCAATCAACTCTATCAATCTTTGTCTAGAAGCTTCTCCCCAAGGACGTTGACGTGTGGGAGGTGCGCTAATACCGGTTAAACGCACCTCGGAAACCAAATTAGGTTGTTCCCGAAAACCCATAACCTGTAGAGTTTGTCCGCTGACCACTCGAACAACTCTAATTTCCACCATCCCCGCTTGAAATTTGTCTTTTTTAGCTTCACACCCCAGCAATAACAAACAACAACAAAGGAAAACAACTACTTTTTTCATCAAAACAATTTTCTAAGGTCAAAGGTTAAAGGTTAAAGGTCAAAGGTAAGATTTATAAATTAACTCCTAATTCCTAACTCCTAACTAATCATCTTCAAGCGGTAATCCAGCACGAACTCGACCTCTGGCAAAATAACGTCCGAATTGAAGTTCGTAAACTTCGTCTTCGTCTTGGGTTTCTACTTCTAGGTCAGAACAAGCATAACTTACACATAATAATGCATAGCCTTTTCTTTGTAGATGGGGGGATAATCCTACTGCTTCGGGTTGGGCTATATTTCCTTTGATAACTCTGACAGCACAAGTGGTACAAGCACCGTTACGACAGGAAAATGGTAGTTCTTTACCTTGTTTCTCAAAGCTGTGGAGTATGTAGCGGTCGCTGGGAACTTCTAAGGTATGTGTGGTTCCTAATCTTCTATCTCGAACTGTAACTTTGTATGTAGAGGACATGATGATTTCGGGTTTTGGATTTGGTAATTATAGAATTATTCTCTCAAGGATTGCAGTTTATTTGATTTCAATGTAAGATGTTTCCTTGTGGCATCCTGGAGAGATGGCCGAGTGGTTGAAGGCGCAGCACTGGAAATGCTGTTTACCCGAAAGGGTAACGAGGGTTCGAATCCCTCTCTCTCCGTTTTCAAAATAGGTGTATATTAATTACTTCAAGTTGAGTTTCTGTCAGCTTGTATTTTTTCACGTTTTTAAAGACGTGAAATTTTATGTTGAATTTATTCTCAGCACTTTTTTTACTTGAGCTTCTCCCGATTTATTGAAAATTAGGAGAATTTTACTGTTGCTTAACTACTCAAACTACTCATAAAGCTTTTATTAATAAATTTTATAATTATCATCAGTAATAATCGTGATTTGTATCACTGAAGATTGATGCACAAAACGATAATTATGTAATGGTGATGACGACATTAAGTAAAGATTATAGTAGCGGTGTTGTCAGAAGCTCCAATCAAGTATTTATCACTGATACAGGTATACCAATGAAAAAGCTGGCATTGCTGATTGGGGTAAGCGAATATGATTACGAGTTGAATTCCCTTCCAGGTAGCCTTAAAGATGTTGATGCAATGCAACGTGTTCTACAACATCCAGATATGGGTGATTTTTCCGCAGATAACGTCAAGGTGTTAAAAAATCCACAGATACCAGACATGGGAATGGAAATTGAAACAATTTTTTCTAATTCTCAAAAGTACGATTTGGTATTGTTATATTTTTCTGGTCATGGAATAAAAGATGATAATGGCAATCTCTATTTAGCAAGCAGTCAAACTTGTAAACACAAGAACGGACAATTGATTACTTCAAGTACGGTAGCTGCAAGTTTTATTCATAAAGTTATGGATAAAAGCTCTTCTCGTAGACAAGTAATAATTCTTGATTGTTGTTTTAGTGGTGCTTTTGCTCGGGGTATGAGGGTAAAAAATGATGGTCATGTGGATATAAAAAATCAATTGGGAGGTGAAGGAAGAGCAATTTTAACTTCTTCTACTTCTACTCAATATTCTTTTGAAGAACAAGCATCTAATCACTCAATTTATACACGTTTTCTTGTAGAGGGAATCGAAAATGGCAAAGCAGATATGGATGGTGATGGTCTAATCTCTGTTGATGAATTACATGAATATACTCGCAGCAGAATGCAGGAAGTTGCACCTAAAAGCAAACCTGAAATTTATGCTTTTAAGGAAGGTTATAGAATTCATTTATCAAAAGCGCCTATACTTAAGTCTGACGATTTTTTGCAGCTTAAAAATAAAATAAATTTTGGTACCCTCAAATTAGGAAAAATCAGAGAAAATAATGAAATATCCCAAGTACAGCTTAATTATCTTCCTAGTTTTTTAGAACCATTCGAGTCTTTGATTGAAAGTTTAGTTTCTAAGCTATCGCATACTACTTTATCTAATGACTTAGATTTTGAAACTCGAATATTAGACATTATTAGAGAGTCTTCTGAAGCTGATTTTGCCTTTGTACTTACCAATGATTCTCTAGATAACTGCTTTGTGAAATCTCAAAGTAATCTGTCACAAAATATAGACAAAAATGCTTATACTAATACATTAAATACAAAAATATTTCCGCTTATTTCTCTGGAATCTGTATTTAACCCCTCCCATCATGGCACCTACAAAATTCATGAATATGCAAAAGTTTCTACTCATGCATTTGTTATGATACCGCTGAAGATGCCTCCGGAAGCAGAAATTATGGTAATTTGCGGTTTACAACATAATTCATTTTTATTAAAAAATATATACGGGCGAATTGTATCTAGTTTTTATCATAATAGTCAAAAATTATTAGAACCTGCACTAATTGAAGCTGCTATTATAGACGATTTAAAAAAAGATTTTGGGTTTGTATCTGAATCTCTATACGAAAGACGTTTTCAACTATTTTGCGAACGCTTACGCACGATGGTTGTTTTCTTTGAACCTGTAATTTGTATAGATGCTAAGGAATTTTTTATCAGTGGTTGGGAAGCTTTAGCTAGAGATACTAAAACTTTGACTGCTCCGGTTGATTTGTTTCAAGCTGCTGAATTATGGGGTCCTCGATTTAAGGTTGAGTTAGACCAGTATTTTCTGAGAATTGCAGCAAAAAGCTATAAAGAAGCAAGGAAATCAAAACAAAGAAGACTCAGTGATGTTGTTCCGCTATCAGTTAATGTATACCCGGAGTCGTTGATTAGAACAGCATATTTTGAAACCGTCAGAGAAATTTTAGAAGAAGATATTATTTCACCAAGGAACTTAATATTAGAAATTTCTGAAAAATCCGAATTACCACAGTCTGATAATGGGATTAAATTAGATAATTCTTTGACTTTTTTCAAAACAAAGCTTTTAGAATATGTACATGAATTTAATATTAGATTTGCTATCGATGATTTCGGAGTTGGTTATGCTTCTGTTTCTCGTCTAGCTGGTTTAAATCCATGTCACGTTAAAATTGACCGTGAAATTTTGTACCATCAATCCAATGAGCTAATTATTGATTTTGTCCATCAAATAGTCAAAGATAATAATTTATATCCACCTAATGTGATTGTCGAAGGTGTAGATGAAACAACTCCAATTGATTTATATAAACTTAAACAATTAGGAGTAACTTATGTTCAAGGACATATTGTTGGTACACCACAACCAGAAGTTTATCGTCTTAGTCAGGAAAAATATGAGGAGTTGAAAAAAATTATTTTAGGAGAATAAATAATTGGTAATGAAGTTATCATTGGTAGATTGGGTTAAAGGGGCACAAATACGAAGGTGAGTACTAAGTATTGAGAATACGCCGTAACCCAACATCTTCAGCAAGTTAAGAGATAAAATGGATTTAGAATAATGAAGAAATATATACTTTCTTTGCTTTGTTAGATGATTAGTTATTAAGAAAGCATAAAATACAATATTGATTTTGGTTGAACAAGATTACATAATTTCAATATAATCTTGCCACATGGGATTAAAAAATATCATTATTTAACTTCATTCAAAGCTAAAATTCAAAAATAATTTTGACTTTCACTTATCAGGATAAAAATTACTGCTTTAACATATTTAAGAAGCAATCAATATTCTTTGTCTAGTTTGTCTAGCTGCTAATATTGTGTTACAGCACTTTGCAGTTAAATGAGGTACATTCTTCTACTCCCTTATCACCGGGGAAACATTAATGGTTGGAAGGGAAGCCCCCGGATTTATCCGTGGATGCTAACTATATTCCCGTTGAAGCCCCTAAATTTTTATTTATGGGCATTAATTACGAATTACGAATTATGCTCACGATATGCTCTGTACCTCATTAAGCTGAAATCAGCTGTAAGTAAGTCAACAAAAATATTTACCGTCATTACGAGCGAAGCGAAGTAATCGCAGCCCTTGCGATTGCTATGTCCTATCGGACACGCTTCGCTAACGTTTCACTCCGTTCCACTCGCAATG
>JBCBHT010000310.1:0-8012 GCA_038525335.1 Cyanobacteria bacterium J06621_15
TATATAACGTCTCTACATTACGTCCGTAGAAAACAAAACCGTCAAAACTAATGAAATTAACTAGTAGTGTGTTTCATTAATCAAGGTTTGTTGTTGCAACATTTTCACTTTTTCATGCTACATATTTGGCGCTGAAGCGCAACTACGAACGATAAAATAAATGCATGAGTCAATCATATAATAATTCAGTCATAACTCGGCGATGGATTTACAACTGATAAATTTACTCGGAGCAAGTGCGATCGCAATTTCTGATAGTATCCAAAATGCTGCGAAGGAAGCTACGGGGAATAGTGCTTCTTTCCCAGCTGCGCTGGTGATTGTGGAGCGCTATCCTAAAATTACGGTGGACTTACTCGCACGATATTTACAGCTTTCTCAATCTGGTGCAGCTAGGTTGGTGGAGCGTTTGGTAAATCAAAATTTGGTGGAGCGTCATCAAGGGAATGACCGTCGTTTTGTTCATCTAGGGCTTACATCTGATGGAAAAGCGATGGTTGAGAATATTCAGCAGGCTAAGATTGCAGCGGTATCAAGTTTACTCAAACCGTTGACAGCAGAGGAACAGCAGCAATTATTAAATATCTTGTCCAAAATGGCTGGTGAATATAGAAATACTGAAGTTATCGAAGAATATATATGTCGTTTTTGCGATATGAATGAGTGTCCGCTAGCAGTTTGTCAGGAAAGACTAGAAGCTTGGGAAAAAAGTTAATACTGTTAACTAAATGATTAAACCATCTTGAACGTGAATAGTTCTTTGAGCTTTTTCGGCGATATCGTTTTCGTGGGTGACTATAATAATTGTGATTCCCTGGGAGTTGAATTCTGCGAACAAATCCATTACCTCATGGGAAGTTTTAGTATCTAAAGCACCGGTTGGTTCGTCTGCGAGAATGATAGCGGGATTATTAACAAGAGAACGAGCAATTGCGACTCTTTGCTGTTGTCCTCCCGATAGTTGACTGGGACGATTATTAATTCTTTCTCCCAACCCAACTTTAATTAAAGCTGCTTCAGCTCGTTGACGACGTTCCGATTTAGGAATACCAGCATAAACCATCGGTAACATGACATTTTCTAGAGAAGTGGCACGGGGTAATAAATTAAATTGTTGAAATACAAAACCAATTCTTTGATTGCGAATAAAAGCTAATTCATCATTATTAAAAGTAGTTAATTCACGACCTTCTAAAACATAATTACCGTTACTAGCGCGGTCTAAACAACCCATAATATTCATCAGAGTAGACTTCCCAGAACCAGAAGCACCCATAATAGCAATATATTCACCTTTTTCAATTTTGAGATTAATACCTTTAAGAATAGCAACTTTAGTTTCTCCTAATAGGTAATGTTTGGTAATTGATTGCATTAAAATCATCTTTCAATTTTGGATTTTAGATTTTAGATTTTGGATTGGTAATTGATAATTGGTAATTGGTAATGGGTAATTGGTAATTGATAATTGTCAATTGTTAATTGATAATTGCTAATCGCTTCTCAAAGCAGTAATCGGGTCTAATTTCGATGCGTTTTTGGCTGGAATTACACCAGCAACTAGACCGACCCCGGTAGACAAAACGAAACCGACTACAACAGAGGTAGAGGAAATAATAAATGGAAACTGAGCGACTGTTGCAGCGCTAAAAGCAATAATAATTCCGGTGACGATTCCGATTGAACCACCGACGGTGGAAATAACAACTGCTTCGACTAAAAATTGATTGAGAATTGCTGAATTAGTTGCTCCTAATGCTTTACGAATTCCGATTTCTCTAGTTCTTTCAACTACGGAAACTAACATAATATTGGCAATTCCGATTCCACCAACAATTAAAGAAATTCCGGCTATCGCACTCACCATTATTGTTAACAAACCGGTTACTGTTGCTAGAGTTTCGAGGATATCAGCTTGGTTTGTAACGCGAAAATCGTCATCTTCTGGGGACTGGATATTATGACGCGAACGTAGTAAATTTGTAATTTGAAATTCTGCTGCTGCTGATTGTTCTTCGCTGGCGTATTTTACATAAATACCGTTAATAGAAATGCCAAATAATGAGTTATTTCCGACTATTCTAGCGGACATAGTTGTGAGAGGAATATAGACAGCATCATCTCTATCCATAGGACCTTGAGAACCTTTTGCTTCCATGACTCCAACTACTTGATAAATTTCTCCTTGGATGCGAATTTTTTCACCAACGGGATTTACATATTCAGGAAATAATTTGTTTTTTACAGTAGGAGCGAGAACAACAACCTGTTGATTTTCATCTAATTCATTTTGATTAAAATATCTACCTGTATCGGGAAAAGTATTTCTAGTTTCTGGATAATCTAAATCGGTTCCATAAACAGTAGTGGAAGCATTTTCATCTTCGTAAACAACTTGTACTCGACTTTGTAAATATCCAGAAACAGCTGATGCTGCTGGAGCTTCGTTAGCGATAGCTTTTGCATCTTCCCAGGTTAAAGTGCTGCTAGAACCCTGCCCTTGGCTGATATTTCCACCTTTTGCTTCTCCTGCTAAAACCTGTAGAACATCGGAACCCAATGATTTTATTTGTTCTTCTGTAGATTTTTGTACCCCTTGACCGATGGAAGTAATCCCGATTACGGAAGCAATTCCAATAATCATTCCCAGCATGGTTAATCCGGTACGTAATTTATTACTCCACAGAGATTCTAAAGCCATTGATAATATTTCAATGGTGGAAATAGAATATTTTTTATGATTTGATTGCATGGTTATTAAGATAAAAGGCTATAGTGTTTCTCAGTCTCCGCAAGGTACAGTACATCTAAAAACCTCACCCCTGACCCCTCTCCTTGTTAAGGAGAGGGGAAATGAAGCACAGTTTTTCGGTTTAACTTCAAGCTGTATCTCAGTTGCTACAGGAACACTATAAATGCTGAATTTAATAATAATAAGGTTGAAAATTATCTTACTTCCCTCTCCTTAATAAGGAGAAGGATTGAGGGTGAGGTAATGATTTATGATTAAATTCAATCATGTATATTTATTAATTATTCCTCGATGGTAATAAACCTCTTGGCTTAGGTTTACTTTCGTCTGGAGGAGACAATAATACTTTTTCGTTTCCTGTTAAACCCGATTGAATTTCTGTTTTGTTTTGAACTACAACACCGGTTTTAATTGATTTATATACGGGTTTATTCTCATTATTTAAAATATATACACCAGTTCCTTTCGCTTCCCTGACAACTGCGACTGTGGGAATAACTAAAGCGTTGTCTTTTGCTCCAATTTCAAATTCTGCTTCGACGTTCATTCCCGAGCGTAAAAGGTTTTTTTCTGAAGACGTAATTTCTGCTTTTACTTCAAAACTAGTTACGTTTTGTTGGACGGATGCTTGTGCAGCTATTTGCGTTACTTTAGCGATAAATACTTTACCTGGATAAGCATCGGTTGTGATATTAACTTTTTGTCCAATTTGAATTTTAGCTAAATTAGACTCTGCGATATTTGCGACTAATTGATTGTTTGCAGTTAAAGATAAAATCGAAGAATTCAAACTAGAAGAACTCGAACCTCCAGCGGTATTTGGAGTTACAAAAGAACCAGGTTTGGAATAAATTTTGGTAATTACACCATCAAAAGGAGCGCGAATTACTGTATCGTCTATTTGAGCCAAAATTGTCTGTAAAGAACCTCTAGCTGAATTAACCTGTGCTAATGCTTGATTAATATCTTCTTTTCTCGTACCAGCTTTAATTAAACTGTATGATTCTTGTAATTGTTTAACCTTTGCTCTTGCTTGTTGAATATCTTCTTGACGAGAACCAATTTTGAGTAAATTCAATGCTTGTTCTGCTTCTCTAACTTGAGTTAAAGCGGTTTCTTTATTAGTTTGATAGGTACTTAAATTTTGTCGAGAAATAGCACCAGCATTAAATAATTGTTGATAGCGATTTAATTCAGCTTCTGCTTGATTTAAACTTACTTTGGCTCGATTTAATCTTGCTTCTGCTTGAGCAATGTCCTGGGGACGATTTCCCGCAATTAATTTATTTAAATTGGCTTGAGCTTCTTCTAATTGTGCTTTTGATTGAGCTATTTCTTGAGGACGATTTCCTGCTTTTAGTTTCTCCAAACTAGCTTCTTGAGATGCTACTCCTGCTTTGGCTTGAGTATATTGTCCCTGTAAATTAGAATCATCCATATAGGCAATAATTTGTCCCTTTTTGACAGTATCACCTTCTTCTACTAATAAACTTTTGATTACACCAGCATTTTTGGGACTAATATTAATAGAACGTTCTGGTTCAATTTTTCCGTTGGCTGTAATTGTAATTTTTAAATCCTGTCTTTCTACTGGTTGAGTTGGTATTTGATTTCTTGCTTCTCTAGCTGGTATCAAAACAAAAACTCGAAAAGCAGTGAAACCCGTTCCAAACAGTAAAAATATAATTAATAGTTTAGTAAATAAATTATTTTTAATGTTTTTTATAAAATGATGATTGATTTTAATCGTAGATTGAGAAGTATTTGATATATCCATTTTCTGGTTAGATAATTATTAATTGCTCGTTGTTTATTGATGATTTACACCCGACCGGTAAAAATTGAAAAAATACAGAGGAGAAATAATAAAATTGTTGTTTATTATTTCCAACTCTGTATCTAAATATTAGTGGAGCGATGTCAAAGGAACGCAAGGAATTATCCTTATGAACCGCATGAACTCTAGGTATTTGAAAGGGAGACTGGCTTTAATTTCGATATTTATTAGATATTTATCGGATATTTAATCGATAACCTCCAACCTGTCTTCCTTGTCTTCCTTGTCTTCCTTGTCTTTGACGAACTTGCTCTAATTTTTCTTCTTGTTCATCAGTAAGAATATTAGATAACTCGTCACGTTGCCATTTTTTAATAGCTTGTAATTTTCTCAATTCTCGTCTTGATAGACCTAAAGATTTTATAACTTCTCTAGGACTGGTTCCTTCTTCTATAGCTGCTTGTAAATCATCTATCTGGTCTGATGTGAGGATTTCACCCATTCGACTACGAGCTTCTTTATTAAGTTCTCTGAGTTCTTCTTTTTGCTCGTCAGTGAAGTTCATACCAGGTACATTAGGTACACCAGATTCCGCTTGTATTCTAGCAGGTGCTGGAGGTCTAGATGGTATTTGCGCTTGGGAAATACTTGCTGTTGTACCAAGAATTAAAGTTGTCATTAATGCAGAAATAAATTGTGCTTTCATAGATTCCCCTATGTCATTGATTACTATCGTTTTCAGTGGAAACTTTGCTTGATTTCCACATGTCAATCCTATGAAGAATTTATAAAAAGCACATGGTACTAGCGCTCTAATTAACTTTGGTACTTTAGTCCTAGATAATTTCGGAATAAATAGTACTAGAGTCTCTAGGAGTTTTCCAAAATTAATAATATTCTAGAAAAGATAATATTGACGAATATAATATCCATATAATCTACTTACTATTTAATGAAAAAATTATGATTAATAAGTCGGTTAAACTACCAATCATCAATACTTTTAAATTATTCAAATCATTCAAGTCATTCAAATCATTCAAGTTATTACCCCATCATCCATTCCCTTTATTTGTTTATCTAGAATGGATATTATTATCAATATGCTTATTAATTGAATTTAGAGTACTTCATATTAAACCACCATTTATTCCTGAAAGAGAAATTCTTAATCCAGCATTAGTAATTACAGTATTTTTACTGTTTGGAATTATGGGGTTAAGATTACCGAAAAATAAATTACTACATAAACTTATTTATACTTTCAGTGGTTTGATATTAATGTTGCTAGCAAACTATGGACTTGGTAGAGGTATTGGTTTTACTCCTACATTTTTGCTTGTTATAGTTATTCGTAATTGTTTAGTATTTAATCTCCATGGAAGATTATTAATTGCTGGGTTATCTTGGATATATTTTATTTTTAATTTAAATATAAATAAACCTTTGCATCTAGAGAATAAACCACAGATATTAAATGCTGAGATTTTGAAGGATATTGTTTTTAATTTACAAGTGACAGCAGGAGTATTATTTACTTTTATATTACTATTCGTATTATTGCTAGTAAATGCTGTGATTTCCGAGCGTGAAAGTAAACAAAAATTAGTTTTAGCTCACGAACAATTAAGACAATATGCTCTTAGAATTGAAGACCAAGCGACTTTACAAGAAAGAAGCAGAATTGCCAGAGAAATTCATGATTCTATAGGACATTCTTTAACAGCACAAAGTATTCAACTGGAAAATGCTTTACTGTTTATTGAATCTAATATTGATAAGGCTAAGAGTTTTTTATTGCAAGGTAAAAATATGGGGTCTAATGCTTTAAAAGAAGTGCGTTTTTCTGTATCGGCTTTGCGTTCCGACCCATTAAAAGGTAAAAGTTTAGAGCTTGCTATTAAAGATTTATTTCAAGAATTTCAATCTAGGTTACAAATTAAAATAAAATTTAAATTTGACTTACAAGCAAATAATAATTTATCTCCAGAAATTAACTTGACTGTTTATAGAATTATTCAAGAAGCTTTAACAAATATTTCTAAACATAGCAATGCTGATTCGGTCATAATTGAAGTTAAAGCAATTGATAATTCTTTATATCTAAATATTCAAGATAACGGTGTAGGTTTTAATCCTATACAAAATACTACAGGTTTTGGACTTCAAAGTATGCAAGACCGAGCTAATGCATTAGGTGGTAAATTTTATCTTAACAGCAAGCCCGGAGAGGGTTGCACTATAATAATGTTTCTACCATTATCGGGGTTAGATTAATGGTTCGTCTTTTATTAGTAGATGACCAAGAAATTATTCGTCAAGGTATTAAGAGTTTACTAGAGTCGCAATCCGATTTTGAAGTAGTAGGAGAAGCAGCAAACGGTAAACAAGCAATCTCTCAAGTCGAAGCTTTACATCCAGACATGATACTAATGGATGTAAGAATGCCAATAATGGATGGTATTGCAGCTACAAAAGCAATTGTCCAGCAATTTCCGCAAATCAAAATATTAATTCTAACGACTTTTGATGATGACGAATACATTTCTCAAGGAATGCAGTTTGGTGCAAAAGGTTATTTACTCAAAGATACACCACTAGAACCTTTAGCAAATGCAATTCGTTTAGTATACGCAGGACATACTCATTTAGGACCTGGTTTATTCGAGAAAATTATTACTTCTGCTCCCGAAAAAACAGAAAAAGAACCTGTCCCACCTCATGAGTTAGAAGAACTTACCCCTAGAGAAAAAGAAGTTTTGTGCTTGATTAGTAATGGAGCAAACAATAGAGAAATTGCTCAGCAATTATTCATTTCTGAAAGAACAGTAAAAAATCACGTTACCAGTATTTTAACTCAACTGAATTTGAGAGATAGAACTCAAGCTGCTATTTTTGCGAATTCATTCAAGCGGTTTTTAAAAAATTTAGGTGGTTAAATTATCCCTCTTTTGGTGTTTCACTTTGAAGTTGACATTGACTTTAGGTTTCCTTTAACCACTAAAGTTTAGCAGCCCCGAAGGTTGCATTAAATTTACGACACCAAATAGCAGCCGATTGAAATTCTTCTAAATTGATATTTTCTGGAATCTCATAGCTTTGAGCACCACTATACTCTTGCAAAGAGGCAAGAACAACGTACTCACCCTCAGTAATGGGATAAGCAGGTGGTTTAGTTGAGCCAATCACATCTGGCAAACGATGTAAAATTACAACTAAATCTGGTCCTGAAGTAGAAGTTTTAAAAGCCGAGTCGAGTTCTAAAATACGCTTGCTGTCTTTCTCAACAATTCTGACAGTTCCAGAAGTAGGATGCTCTCCGTCTACAAAAGTTCCAGAGCGCAGAATTTTAGATGTTTGTGTGGTTTCTTTTGTCAGAGAATTAGCAGGACTGGGACTAATGGTGACTGATTTTTCGTCGGTTGGATTTGTTGTTTGACTAACGTTTTGCGGTTGAGTACAGCCAACAATCACAACAGCAAC
>JBCBHT010000311.1:0-7925 GCA_038525335.1 Cyanobacteria bacterium J06621_15
TACTCATTACTCCCTACTCATTACTCATTACTCCTAACTCCTAACTCCTAACTCCTAACTCCTAACTCCCAACTCCTAACTCTCACTTAAACTTTTCTCAAATTAAATTGTTATTCTCGTCACCCAAGTGGGTATCTTGTAATTAGTTTACTGCTGTGTGTTCTGATGAAGTCTGTTGAAGAGACCGCGTATTCCAACGATACAACTCAAGATTCCCCCGTGGTTCTGACTTCAGAACTGCGAAAGGTTTACCGTACTGGTTTTTGGATGAATCAAAAAGTCGTGTCTCTCAAAAGCTGTTCTTTGCAAGTTTACCGGGGAGAAACTTTTGGACTGCTGGGACGAAATGGTGCTGGTAAAACGACTTTACTGAAATTATTGCTCTCGATTGTTCGTCCTACTTCCGGAAGGGGTTTATTGCTAGGTAAACCGCTTGGTGACCGTAGTGCTAAGCAACACATTGGATATTTACCGGAAAATGCTTACTTGTACGATTTTTTGACCGGTTGGGAATTTCTAGTTTGGAGCGCTCAATTATTCCAAATTCCTAAAAAAGTACAAAAACAACGCATTCCTCAATTATTAGATTTAGTTGGTTTATCTAAATTTGATGCTCGTAAAAAACAAATACGTCGCTATAGTAAGGGAATGCAACAGCGGGTTGCTATGGCTCAAACTTTAATTAACGACCCGGATTTGATATTTTTGGATGAGCCAATGTCTGGTTTAGACCCGGTGGGACGCTATCAGATGCGTGAAATTATTTTAAATCTGAAGCAGCAAGGTAAAACGATTTTTTTTAACAGTCATATTCTTAATGAAGTGGAATTAATTTGCGACCGGATTGCGATTCTCAATCAAGGTGAGTTAATTTGTTCTGGCAATGTTTCTCAACTTTTAGGTAGCCCCAACACATATCGAGTCAAAGGTAAAGGTGGTGACTGGGAAAGTTTACAACAATGGGTTCCCAATCTTGAATCTTTATCCGATGGCTGTTGGCAGGGTGAGCTAGAAGGGGAAATGTACGATTTTCTTGCAAGTCTCCGCTTAATGGGAGGATATCTATTAACTTTAAACGCCTATCGTCCTTCTTTGGAAGAGTTTTTCATGCAAAAAATTCAAGGTGAAACTCCGAACAATAACTAGGTTTGACATTCTCGTGATGATGGTTTAAAGATTTTATGAGGTTTATATAGTTTTTACCCCAGAGTCAAAATTGTACAGACCCCTATCCAAATTTATTGAAAATAGGTAGAAGGTCAAATTTATATAGCTTTATATAGGATTCCTAGTTGAATTTTGTTAGCCTAGCATGTCCCCTAAACATACAAAACTCATTAAACCTAATTATTAGCTATTCCCTATTCTCTTTTTATTTGGTATGCAAGCAAAAGCAAATTTATCTCTATTTAAACCGTAAAGCGCACTTCATATTATGATGAAATATTGTTTAGGAAATAAAAGCGCGGATTGTATATTAAAAGACTGTATTTAACACATCAATCTCAACGCAATATTATGTATTTTTCGCGACTTATCCGTAATTATTATGTACTAGGAGGAATAAAACTTTATATTATCTTCACCAAAAATTCAAACTGAATAAACAATTTCCTTATCTTAAGTTCCGGTTATTTTAGAAAATAAAAGTGTAATGGAACTTGGATACTTAAGTATAGTCAAAGAATAAAATGTTAGGACGGCGGTTTATAAATCATTGTAGAAGGGAATATGCTTAAAACTGGTCTATTAAAATTACTTGCCCGACCATTAGCGGGTGTAATGTTATTAACTGCCGCTACCGTTGTTTTTGAACCAATTAATCCGGTTGTCGCACAGCAAAGAATTCGGTCTAGTTACGCACTGGGTGGAGGTGACCGTATTCGGGTAAATGTGTTTGAAGTGGAAGAATATTCAGGTGAGTACGTAATTCCCCCCGGTGGTTCTGTAAACTTACCTTTGATTGGTAGCGTTACTGTTGAGGGGCTAACAACAGAACAAGCTGCTGATGAAATTGCAAAAAGATATGCTCGCTTTCTCAGACGACCGATTATTTCTGTAAACTTATTATCCCCTCGTCCTATCAATGTATTTGTAGCTGGGGAAGTAACCCGTCCTGGTGCTTACACCCTCAGCTTACAAGGTGGTGCGGGTCAAGACCCAGGTATTCAATATCCAACAGTTTTAGCTGCTTTAACAACTGCTCAAGGTGTTACCCTGAGCGCTAATATCACGGAAGTACAGTTACGTCGTAGAGTTGCTGGTGGAAGACAACAAACAGTCATTCTCAATTTAGATGAACTGATAAAAACAGGTAGAAGTTTTCAAGATATTACCTTGCGCGATGGTGACACGGTTTTTGTCCCCACAAGTCAGACCTTTAACGTTGCAACAGCAAGAAATATAGCAGCAGCTAACTTTGCGGCTGACCCTACCAGACCCCGTACTGTAGCAGTAGTTGGTGAAGTTCAACGTCCTGGTTCTTATTTGATTACTGCCGGAGAAGCACAAGCGGGTGGAGGTCAAGATACTGGTCTCCCAAATATTAGCGGTCAACCGACTATAACTAGAGCGCTGCAACAAGCTGGAGGAATTACACCACAAGCGAATGTTCGTAACGTCATCATTAGACGACCGACAAGAACCGGTAAGCAACAAATCATCAATGTCGATTTATGGAAATTGCTAACAAGCGGTGATATCGACCAAGATGTGATTGTCCAAGATGGAGATACCATCGTATTCCCAACCGCAACTGAGGTAAATCCAGCAGAAGCGACCCAACTTGCAACAACAACCCTGTCTCCTTCACAAATTCAGGTCAACGTAGTGGGAGAAGTTAAAAATCCGGGAGCAATACAGATTAGACCTAACAGTTCCCTCAACCAAGCTTTACTTGCAGCAGGTGGATTTAACGATGCTAGAGCAAGTGACGGTAAAGTCGATTTGATTCGTCTCAACCCCGATGGTTCGGTTACCAAACGCTTAGTAAAGGTGGATTTAAAAGCAGGAATTAACGAACAAACTAACCCTATACTACGCAGTAATGATGTAGTATTCGTCAGCCGTTCTGGCATCGCGAAAACTGGTGATACTATCAATACTATTGGTGGACCTTTAGGTAGTATTTTAGGCGTTCTAAGATTCTTTGGAATTGGTTTTTAAGTAATACAAAAAACGAAAATACTTACTTAGAGACGTTGCAATGCAGCGTCTCTTTGATTAGTTTTTATGTATTACTTTATGGTTAAAAGCAAGTAAATCAGATGTGATATCTATCGAACTAGCAAGGAACTTTAACTGATTTATTTCTTCATTTGTAACGGAGGAAATTTTTGCTGTGAATTTTCTCCCCATAGTACTTTCTCTTTGTTATTACAGGGTTCAACGCACTATAATAAACAATCATTATTTTCTTAAGCAATACTTACTAAAATCTACCTAAAATCTATAACAACCTTTATGTGTAATTCATTATAATATTATTTTTCTTCAATTGAAATTAATTATAATAATTTTGACTCACATTCTTTAAGTGTTTTTGCCAAACATTTTTTAAAGCGATTATAACCAAATTAACTCAGTAAAAATACCAACTAAAAAGCAATATGTTATTTAAAGCCAAACGAAGATTTCCTCAACAGATATTACAGATATTTGGTATAAAAGGTTTACTGTGCGGCTTAACCTTTGCTTGCTGTAGCTCCCTAGGAACACTTTCTGCTGAAGCTGCTCAAACTATTACTATTCGCTTTGGTCCTTACGAGCAGTCAATAAAAGTAGATGATTTAGAGGATTTTGCCAATACTGGTAAATTACCATCTTCGTTAGAAGCTTTATCCCCCGTATTACCTGGGGGAATGCAAGAGCTGCTGCAACGACGTTTAGATATAGACCCTAGAACAGTCGATAAATTTACCTCAGAATTACAAAAAACCTCCTTTGGTAGACAATTCATCACTTCATTAAAAACAGCTTTACCTGGTTCAAGTATTGAAAGCGTCCAAGGTGCGATTAGCTTAGCCTTAAGACAAGTCAACGGTTTGAGCGTAATCGGATTTTTACAAGCATATCCCCAGGAAAACGTTACTATCGATGCGACAAAAGCCATTAGCGTTGCGGTAAGATTTAACCCCAACCGCTTGCAGAGTAAAGCTCTTGGCTCTTTGCTAGCACGCGAACTTTACGTGAACAACCAAATAGACAATTCTCAAAATTTGAGACGCTTTAACCCCGCAAATATTGGCAATATTGCTATAGAAAAGCAAACAATTACCCTACAAGATAGACAGCGAAACCGTACTATTCCTGTAGATATTTATTCAAGTCGAGTAAATCAACCGCAGCAACCATTAGTAGTTATCTCCCACGGTTTTGGTGCAGGTCGGGAAAACTTAAGCTATTTAGCCCGTCATTTGGCTTCCTACGGTATCAGCGTCGCAGCTATCGAACATCCCGGTAGCAACATCACCGCAATTAATCAAGCCGCAAATGCAGCCGATTTAAAAAAATTAATCAATCCCAAAGAATTTATTAACCGACCTAAAGATATTAGTTTTTTATTGAATGAATTAGCAAAACTGAATAGACAACCGGGAAGACTGCAAGGAAAACTAAATACACAACAAGTAAATGTTATCGGACATTCTTTAGGAGGTTATACAGCACTAGCAGTAGCCGGAGGAGAAGTCAACATCGAGCAGCTACGAAGGTTTTGTAGAAAATCTTTAAATATGACCTCCGCTCCAGGTGACTGGTTGCAATGTGCTGCGGCTTCACTACCAGAAAAAAAAATACAGCTTCAAGACCAGAGAATTAAAAGTGCGATCGCATTGAATCCGATGATAGGAAAACTCTTTGGTGAGCGAGGCTTAGGCAAAATTAATAAACCAGTTTTAATCTTGAGCGGAACCGACGACTCACTGACACCAGCATTGACACATCAGATACAGCCTTTTAATCAATTAGGCAGAGAAAAATACTTACTAACAGCAATCGGTGGAACCCATTTAAGTATAAGTGAGGGTAGTCTTCCGATAAATGCAGCAACAAAAATCATCAAAGAACGACGAGGAACACAAGCTAGACCTTTACGAGAATTAGTTCAAGGTGTAAGTGTAGCATTCGTCAAACAACTTTCACCCGAGGCAAAAAAATACCAGCCATATCTGACTCCCGCTTACGCTCAACCATTCTCCACACCGCAAATCAAATTACGTTTAAACACAGAATTACCAGCAAGCATTCAACCTTG
Organism: Cyanobacteria bacterium J06621_15; assembly: GCA_038525335.1. Lineage (GTDB taxonomy): Bacteria > Cyanobacteriota > Cyanobacteriia > Cyanobacteriales > Nostocaceae > Rivularia. The sequence continues at coordinate 5,255 of JBCBHT010000311.1, forward strand.
GTTGAAATTGACAAATAGGTGATTGGGAATGGGTAATTGGTAATTGGTAATTGGTAATGGGTAATCGGTGGGAAGCAAAATATCTATAGAACTTAAATTAATACAGATATAGCGTTTCCCAATTTATTGAGGTATACCTCAGAATCTATCTCCCCTCTCCTTGACAAGGAGAGGGGTTGGGGTGAGGTCAAGCTGGGAGCAACGCGATTTTGTTAACTTGGGGTAAAATTCTCAATTAAATTAGTCAATTCCCTTGGGGGAGCAACGCTCCATCTGTGAATAGAAGCAGCTGAGGATGCTGGTTGAGAATCTGACTTTACTTGAGCAGAAAATGCCTGTATTTATTATATGGTAAGCTTTTGGGCATTAAATTTGAGATGAAATCATTTTCTTTACCCCCCCTGCTACCCCTGCTCCCCCTGCTCCCCCTGCTCACCCAAATGCGTATATCTCACTTTTTCGCGTTGCTCCCGGTCAAGCTGTACCTCAGTTGCTTGATAAACGCTATAACCAAGTTCACTGCTCACTGTTCACTGTTCACTGTTGCAAAAATAATGCTTTAATAAGCGTGTTATTTGGTGCTATTTAAAATATGATACCTGTATCATATGAATCGATGCAGGCAGTATAGGGTTTTCACATTGTTCAAAACCCATGTATATGAAATGGGGTTTCCTGCACGTGCCAACATTGCAACGGAGGAATTTATATTGCACATAACTGAAAATCGCTATATCTTGTCTGAAGTCTCATTATCGTGGTAATCAAATAACACGTTGCATTTTTAATTAGACTAAAGGAAAGAAGAAGTAGTATCACTTATATCACTACGACTTCCTTAAAGTAAATTTCCCTATTGCTGTACAAGGAGCATAAATGGAGCCAATTATTGCTGTAGCTTTAGTGCTTATAGGTTATTCATTAGGGTCGGCAAAGATTATTAATCAAGGAAACGAAGCTTTAGTAGAACGCTTGGGGCAGTATCATCGTAAATTAAGACCCGGACTGAATTTTATCGTTCCTCTTATCGACCAGGTTGTAATGGAAGATACTACGCGGGAACAGATATTGGATATTAAACCCCAAAACGTAATTACTAAAGACAATATCTACCTCGAAATCGATGGGGTTGTGTATTGGAGAATCAAAGATATGGAGAAAAGTTTCTACCAAATCGATGATTTAGCCCAAGGTTTAAATCAAATTACCACAACTACCTTACGAGAAATTATCGCTCAAAATTCTTTAGAGGAAACTAATGTCTCTAGAGTAGATATGGATAAAGAATTATTGGATAGATTGAATGAAACAACCGCAGATTGGGGAGTTGAAATTTCAAGAGTAGATATTCAATCAATTACACCTCCTCCAAGCGTGCAAAAATCAATGGAAGAGCAACGTGCTGCTGAAATTAAAAGCCGTGCTGCGGTTATGGCTGCTGAAGGGGAACGTGAAGCTGCAATTAAGAAAGCTGAAGGTACTAGTACTAGTATGCAGATTCTTTCCGAAGCTTTGCGTAGTACTCCTGAAAACAAAGAAATACTGCGATATCTGGTAGCTCAAGATTACATCAACGCTAGCTATAAATTAGGTGAAAGCCCTAATTCCAAAGTTGTTTTTGTAGACCCAGGTTCTGGTCAGAAAGACATTATCGACCAAATAACAGCCGAAACAGTAGCTGAAGATACCGCTGAGAGAAGACCTGAAAATGGTAATGGTAATGGTTCTGACAACTAAGTCAAAACTTTGATGAAGCAGGAAAATTGGAGGCAATTTATTTTGATGCTGTATGTAAATCAGCTTTGAGGCTTTACCAATTTTCCCATTTTTGGTTTTTAATTGCTTTCTTGATTTCTTCCAATAGCATCAGCAACCACTGAAACCTCACGGATTTGCTCAACATCGTGAATTCTCAGGATATCAGCACCATTAAAAATAGCAGCACAACAAGCTGCTGCAGTTCCCCAAACTCTTGCTTTGGGGTCTGGTTGGTTCAAAATGCGACCAATGAAACTTTTACGAGACGGACCAACTAAAATCGGACTACTAAGTTTTTTTAATTCTGCTAAACGGCGGAAAATTTCTAAATTTTGTTCTAAATTCTTAGCGAAGCCAATACCGGGGTCAATGATAATTTTTTCCCTGTTAATTCCCGCAGCTGTTGCTGCTGTTATTTGTTGAGATAAAAAATCAGATATTTCTTTGATTACATCTTGGTAATCAGTCATCTGCTGCATCGTCTGAGGAGTTCCTCGGATATGCATTAATACAATAGGCACCTTTAATTCAGCAACAGTCGAAAACATCAACGAGTCAAAAGTGCCCCCAGAAATATCATTAACTATATTCGCACCAGCATTAATAGCAGCTTTGGCTACCTTTGCTCTCGTGGTATCTACAGAAATTGGGATATCAATTTTTGTACGAATAACTTCTATGACTGAAAGCACTCGTTTGAGTTCTTCCTCCACAGAAATTTGTTCCGCACCAGGACGAGTTGATTGTCCGCCGACATCAATAATATCGGCACCATTCTCAGCTAAAGCTACTGCTTGATTTAAAGCATCGAGAGGTCTATTAGTTAGAGTCGATGCCTGGTATTATCCAGGGCACCTCTCCTTCAGATCCGTGCGTACCCGTTTCCGTGTACACGGCTCCTAGATATTCTGGG
>JBCBHT010000312.1:0-7904 GCA_038525335.1 Cyanobacteria bacterium J06621_15
ACGAATGGAACTTACACATTTCTATTCAAAATCTCAAAACCTTACTATGTAGAGCTATTTTCCTATTAACAACTAACCACTAACCACTAACCACTAACCACTAACCACTAACCACTAACTACTAACCATTACAAGGTGTACCGCTGGGGGTACAGTCACCTGCTTCAAATGACTTACCGCAACCGCAGGTGCTGGTTGCATTGGGATTGGTAAACTTGAAACCGCTTTCCATCATTCCTTCGATAAAATCGATTACCATCCCTTCTAATAACGGCGCACTTTTTGCGTCAACATAAATGGTTATTCCATCTTGTTCCACCACCAGGTCATCAGCAGCGGGTTTGCTGGTGGTATTCATTGCATATTCGTAACCGTTACAACCACCATCCTTAGCGGAGACCCGAATTCCTTTAGGTTTTCCGTTTTCACCTGTGGTGTCTTGTAAAAACGAATTTAAACGTTGTGCTGCTGCTGCTGTTAAACTAATGGTCACGGTTCTTCCTCCGTACTTCTAAATAATGGTTTTTGCTCAAGGTTTGAAAATCAATCTTTCAAAGTAATGCTGGAATTTTTACAGCTTCAGACTATATCAATTTTGGATTTTGCTTTAATTAACCGATATTGAAACTAAAACTCAACCAAGTTAACTAAGATTAGGAGATTGGAAACGTAGAAAATTCAATCCAAAATTAAAACTTGATATTACCTGTGGTTTCCAAGGGCTGAGAATGGGAATACCTCCAGGGAGCGCTGTTTCCACACACCGGACATTCGCGATCGCGATAGGAGCGACGTTTGGCAAAGTCCATTGTAGTAAAGTTAATCGTAAGTAGCTGCGATAATAGAGGCTGACTAAATCCGGTGATTAACTTAATAGCTTCCAAAGCCGTGAGACAAGCTAGAGTACCGGAAACTACACCTAGCACTGAAAATGCACGTCTATCCCAATCGGGTTTTTCTGGAAATAGACATGATAGACAGGGAGTGACACCAGGAATAATTGTAGTTAAATAAGCCTCCATCGAATCCATCGCTGCTTCTACCATCGGCTTTCGGAAACGGACGCAAGCTTCATTTAACAAGTTACGCTCTATAAAGTTATGAGCGCAGTCCAAAGCCATATCGGCTTGTTCAACTAACGAGTCTACATTATCCGGATTGATGTAATCGTGAACCGTTTCAATCTCAATATCGGGGTTGATAGCTTGTAGAGTTTCCTTAGCCTTAAAAACTCTAGGTTTACCTACCCAATCGTGAGTCATAAGAATTTGACGATTCATATCATCAAGCCGCAAGTCACCTCCTCTAACCAGGATTAAGCGTCCGACACCTGCAACAGCAAGATAAAGTGCAGCCGTACCACCTAATCCTCCAACACCCGTAACCAGAACCGTAGCTGACTTTAAACGCTTTTGTGCCAATTCGCCAAAATTAGGTAGCGACATTTGACGACTATAGCGCTCCAACTCGGTAGGTGTTAGGTTTACCACAATATTTACCTCCTAATCCGAATCAATTTCTGTCAGCTTGACTACATTTTTTGGCTTCTGGTGAAACACTTTGAAAAGTTTTTCTTGTTGAGGTGTTGACTCTATAAATACCTGATAAGCTTGCTTTAATGCTTCACGATATTTACCTAATCTTTCCTCATCATTAAGTTGTACCTTGCTACTATCAATTTCCTTAATATATTCGGAAAACTTTTGCAAAATATGTAGACGATTTACATGTACAACTTTTTGGTCGTATTCCAAATCAAAAAATTGAAAATAGTCTTCTGTATTTACTAATTTCTTGAATTCTTCCAAGCCTTTACTCATTATGCTTGCTCCATATTCTTCAACTGCTGTTTAAGTTGATTTAATTCACAATAAATTTTATAAGTAGCCTCAGCTACTCCCATAAGTTTTTCGTAATCAGTAGGTAAACCTTCCGCTAAATCATGCAAGTCCATTTTCATTTGACCCGCTTTACTATTTAGACGCTTTATCTTTTTTTTTAACTCTTCAATATTTGTAGTTTCTTCAGTTTGAGCCATAGACTTTTTGGTGATGGTTGTTAGTTGATAGTTGATGGTTGATGGTTAATAGTTGATAGTTGATAGTTGATAGTTGATAGTTGATAGTTGATGGTTGTTAGTTGATGATTGATTATCCACACCCGACCGGTGAAAGGTGATTTGTTATCTACTAACCACTAACCACTAACTACTAACTACTAACCACTAACCATAATTTACAGTTCTCCAACTTCACGGAAGCGTGTTGCTAATTCTACGCCTTTTTGAACTAAACTATCTCCTTCTTCTGCGAGTTTTTCCAAAGAATTAAATCCAAATCTATGGACATCTCGCATTGTTTTTTTAACTAAGAGAAGACGACCGGAAAATACTAATACCCATCCAAATCCTTCATGATTTAAATCAGCAACTACCTGGGATAGCAAACCAGTTTCCTGTTCGATGCGAATTGCTATAGCACGGTAAAAAGCATTAATTCGCGATATTGTCATTGGGTCTACATCACCTTCGACAGAAATCTCGCGTTTTTTTTGTTTGCTGACAACGTAGGGTTTAAGAATTAAATCATCCGACCATTTTTTATAGGTTCCGTAAGTATCTAAACCCCGAATTTGCTGGACTAAAGCTTGAATAAAAGCAGAACTTAAGACATCGCTGGTTGCGGTACCGTTTACACTATTACTGGTATTCATACAGTTGCATCCTCTTCTAATTCATCTTCAAAATTACGGTCTTTTTGTTGTAAAGCTTTGCGTAACCAAGGTGGAGGACTACCCTTAAGAGTTTGTACCAATCTCTCTAAAACATCTTTGATTTCATCTTCTTCAGAACGTGCTTTGATTGGAGTTACACCTTTCTTAATTAAGCGAGCAGCAGCACTTCCTCCAATTGCCGAAACATACACAATCGTGCAATCTTCTAACGCTTTAAGTTTAGGAACTAATTTATCTTCATTACCATCTTCCTTTAACTCACCACCAAAAGAAAGAGTTTCTAAGAAGTTATACCCTTCATCAGAAATCTCATAAACTTCAATCTCTCTTGCCCATCCAAAATGAGCATTAATATGAACTTTATCGCTTGTCGTAAAAGCTATTTTCATTACAAATAATTACTCCTTTATATCAGGTCAAAGGTTAGAGGCTAAAGGTCAAAGGTCAAAGGTTAAGTTAGGGAGTAGGGAATGAGGGAGAGAGGTAAGAAAATTTATTACTTCTTACTTCTTACTTTTTACTTTTTACTCAATGACCGTGCTTTACACTCATTTCCTCTTGTTCTAAAAAGATGTTGCCAATATCAAATAAAATTTGCATGGTTCCCCGATAACCAACTTTTGTATATTGACCTATACCTAAACGGTCATAAATGGGAATACCTTGACGATAAAGAGGAATATTGAACTTTTTGCTGATTGTAGCGATGTGGGAATTACCAATTAATAAATCAGAACCTTCTACAACATTTTCAAAATCTTCTAAGTCACCAATAATGACTTTTTCAAGATGAAGTTTTTCTAGTAAAGAAGAACGTGTAGTAGTAACTGCTGCATGAATTTCTGCTCCCATTGATTGCAGGAAAGTAACGGTTGACCATAGCAAATCAGGTTCTAACGCTAAGGATACTCGCTTACGACCAAAGAAAAAGTGAGTGTCGAGCATAGCGTCTTGTAATTGACGACGTTGACGACGATATTTTTCCGGAACCCTTACACCACTAACATCTGATAGTGCTTGTAAAAAGTTATCTACAGCATCTAGTCCGGTTAGCTCGCTAAATAATTCGTAGGGAATAGCAAAGCGCTTATCTAAAATTTCCGCAGCACCTCTCATACTTTCCCCAATCGCAATAGTAAAAGATGAACTCCCGACTTTACGCAGTTGAGCCAAAGTTGTCCCACCACCAGTAATCGGACTCCATGAATCATCTAGATGACCATCTAAGGAAGCTGAAAGGTCTGGTACAACAATCGGAACCAGTCCGAAAGAACTGATAATATCTTTGATTTCCTGCAAATCTCCAGGAGTAAAAGCAGAACTAACCAAGATATTTACCTGATTGGGTTTAATTTCCCCTTTCTCTGGAAGCTGAGTAACCATACTTTCCACAGCAGCAGCATACCCATCTTGTAGCGCTCCTTTAAAATCTGGAGAAGAGACTAATAAAATTGGTAAATCATTTAAATGAGGATGATTTTGACGAAATTCTCTGAGGATTTTATCCATATCATCCCCTCTAGTTTCCGTTAATCCTGTGGTACAAAGTCCAATAATTTCCGGATTAACCTTTTCTACCAGAGTCAGAATCGCTTGCTCGACGTTATCTTCTCCACCCAAAATAGTAGAGACTTCCGTCATCGCGGTAGTAGAAAGAGGAATTACCTCTCTGAAATGTCGTACCAGTATCACTTTAGCGAAAGCCGTACAGCCTTGGGAACCGTGCAGCAGTGGTATCATACCCTTCAACCCCAAAAAAGCCAAAGTCGCACCCAAAGGCTGACTTTGTTTCAGAGGATTTACTATAACTGGTTTATTTTGAGTTGCTATTATAGCCATTGATTATAAATTGGTAATTGGTAATTGGTAATTGGTAATTGAGGGAAGAGGGGGAAGAGGGGGAAGAGGGGGAAGAATTAATTATTTAAACTCCTAACTCCTAACTCTTAACTGTTAACTGTTCCCTGCTCACTGATAACTGATAACTGTTAACTGTTAACTCCTAACTCCTAACTGTTCCCAAGGAGCGGGTTGTCGTATTTGCTGCCAAACTGGACTGTAGAGTGCTTCGTCTAGTTCTCTTGCCATGTTTACCATTCCGTCGTATCCTGCATACGCGTGATGACGTTCTTGGTTAATGTCTAAAAACGGAATTCTGGCTTTGAGTGCGGTGTATTGATTTCGACCCCCCGCTATCAGCATATCTGCTTTGGTTTCTCCAATTACTCGTATCAATTCTTGAGGATTACCTTTTGGCATCATGATACCGTCTTTACCAAGCAATTTCTGAATTTTAGCTTTGTCTTCTTCGGTACTCTTTTTGGTGCTGGTAGCAACAACATCCATTCCTAAGTCTTTAGCTGCGGAAATAATTGACCAGCTTTTTACACCACCTGTATAAAGTACAACCTTTTTCCCTTTCAATCGAGCGCGGTAGGGAGCTAGTTTTTCGTCTAATTTTGCGGTTTCTTCTGCAATCAGTTTTTCTGTCCGCTCCTGTAAATCTTTATCTCCTAACTTTGCTGCTACAGTCCGCAGAAAGCGGTTCATGTCATCTACACCGTAAAAGGATTCTTCTATATAAGGAATCCCGTAATCCTCCTCCATTTTTCTAGCCATGTTAATCAAGGCTTTGGAGCAAATCATAACGTTGAGTTTGGCACGGTGAGCGTAACTGACTTCTTTATAACGAGCGTCACCTGTAATTTTACTTAAAACTCGAATTCCTAATTTTTCTAATACTGGTAAAACATTCCACATTTCACCCGCGATATTATATTCACCAATCAGATTGATATCTAATGGTGTTGTGTATTCGGGTTCTCCTGAACGTTTACTACAACACCTTTATAATATGATTCCATGAAGGGCAGTGGAAAGTGGGCAGTCGGCAGTCGTAACCCCATGAATCAACTAAGGGGTTTCAATTAAAGACATATTTTTTTCTCGTACTACGCCGGATGGTGCCTTTAAACCTTTAAGTGATTCTTCCACTGCCGACTGCCGACTGCCGACTGCCTTTCTTAGTAAAACGATTTGAGTCTGTTTTTATGAGAATTTATGGTTATGCTCGCGTTAGTACTCAAGAGCAAGCAGAGGAGTTTGACGCATTAAATCAGCAAGTAGCTAGACTAAAAGCCGCAGGTGCTAGGGAAGTGTTGATAGATATTGAATCCGGACGTAGCGATGCTAGAAAGAAGTTTAATCAATTACTTAAGTTGGTTCAGGAGAATCAAGTTGATGAAATTGTCATAACTCGTGTAGACCGTTTGGGTCGGAGTGTGATTACTATTCATAAAGCCATAGAGGTTTTTGTTAAGCATGATGTCAACTTAAGGGTATTAGATGCACCTGTTGACCCTAATAGTCCTTTTGGTTGGTTTAGCATCAATCAAATGTCTGGACTAGCTGAATTTGAATCAAGGCTATTGTCTCAACGGGTGAAACAAGGAAACGAGTATTTTCGGCAGCAGCTAAAATTTTGTGTTCCTCCATTCGCATATGCTAAAGATGACAATCATCGCTTGACTCCAAATAAAAATATTCATGAAAAGTCAGGTAAAACTTATTTTGAACTAGGCAAAATTATTATTGATTTGATTTTATCGATGCGCTCGCTTAAAGATGTCTGCAACTATATTTACACTGAATATGAACTAGTTTTTACTGTATCGGGATTACGAGACTGGTCAAAAAATTTAGCTCTGCAAGGACATACAGCTTATTTTATTAAAAAGAAAAAAGGTATAAATCGAGAGCCAATAATAAATTTTAATACTCACGAAGCTTTAATTACTTCAGCGACATTAGATGCAATAGAACGTAAGTTATCAGCTAATAGGAAATATCGAAGCTCTGCAAAATCTAATCGGGGTAACTACCCACTTGCAGGTTTAATTAAATGCGCTGATTGTGGAGCAGGTATGTTTCGTAACTTTTCACGACACAAGACTAGAACCGAATATATGCGCTGTGTAAATCACAATAAACCAGGTGTATATTATTGCAATAATTCAAGATGTACCCGATTGAGAGAAATTATTGCCACCACAATTATGGCTTTATGCGAAAATGCACCAAACTTAATTCAGCATTTAGAAACACAGTTAACAACAACACAAGTTACAAATACACAAGAAATTGAAAAATTAACTAACGAGTTATCTGTTTTACGAGGACTTCGCAGTTCTAATCCGGATATAATTCAAACCATTAATAAAATAGAAGCCGCAATAAATTCCCTATCAACTCCTACTAAAATTGTTGACAGGGATGCTTTTGAGAATATAAAGAGGAAAATTACAGTTGCTTCTCAAGCCACGTTTTGGGAATCTTTAGATGAGGAAGAACTCAAATCTACATTATCCGAGTTCGTAGAGAAGGTTGAGGTAGATTCTTCAAAGACTGTGACTCCTTTTTTTAAACTGCCATTAACTCTATCTTCTATAGTTCCATAAGTCTTTATAAATTCTTTGGGAGTCATCTCTCCCACTTTCAAACCTCCATAGTATTTATTGTAAGCAGCAAGTAATTTATCATTGAGCATTTTAAGTACTTTTTGAGAATATGTTGAAGTCATAAGACAAAGGATGTAGCGATGTTTTTAGGTTATGTGTTGCTAGAGAATTTTCTGTTTATAACGAACTAATAAGAGTAACGGGAGAAAGATGCGAATGCAATCTATACCTCTAAAAGAGAACGGCGTGGGTCTGGATATCTGCAATAGTACCTATCAGCACCTGCTTAATTCTTCAAACCGTCAAAGTTAGGGAGAGACATAGCAAAAAATTTTCTGAAATCAAACATAAAAGTTAATTTAGGGGAGTGATATATTTATCTAGTATTATCCTATGCAATAGATGTAATATAAAAATCCTATGTAAGTATGTTTTATCAAAGCTTGTGAAAATTTACCGCTATTTAGTTTTAATATTCCTATGTTTTATTTGTATCCGCTCAGTAAGTCGGGGTAAGAAGAAAAAATAAAAAGTAACAAAGGTACAAGATGCGTCGTAGAATATGACACATGACACAAAAACTACGAGCAGAGAAATTCGGGTGTATCGCAGTTGACACTCAAGAAAGTCGAAACCCCTAAATTTTGAGGGGTTCAACTGTTCGCTAAAAATCTGGGAAATCCTAGAAATTTGGGCGAGGTTTACTCATAAAAT
>JBCBHT010000313.1:0-7890 GCA_038525335.1 Cyanobacteria bacterium J06621_15
TCGGACACGCTTCGCTAACGTTTCACTCCGTTCCACTCGCAATGACAATGTGTAATTAATTTTGTTTAACTACTTATCCCTATTAAGGACAAATTATTAACGGTATTTCTGGAAGTGGTAGAAGGGTTTATGGAGGTAGCGGTCAAGATACTTTTATATTGAGTAATGTTGCTGGAAAAGATACTATTTACGATTTTGAAAACGGTGTTGATAGTTTGGGTTTGTCTGATGGTTTGAGTTTCAATTATTTGGATATTCAAGCTAGTGGAAATAATACAAATATCTTGTTTGGTAATCAGGTTTTAGTTACTTTGAATCGGGTTAACAGTAGTTTGATTGAGCAGAGTGATTTTACTATTATTTAAAGTAATTGCAAAATTGAATTAGAGAAATTAAAATAAACCCGGTTTTTTGAACAAACCGGGTTTTTAGTATATTTAATTGTGATAAATACCTATAAAGAAATTCCCTTTAGCTTTTTAAACAAGTTTGTAGCGTAGGAATCTGTCATACCAGAAATAAAATCGGTTACTTGCAGAATTTGATGATATACATCTTCACTTTCACTAAAAAGATATTGTTGGGGTATGATTTGTTTAAGTAATTCTGCTTTGTCTCCTTTTGATAAAACAGCGTTCGCAAATTCATTAAATAAGTGTACTAGCACTTCATGTCCTGCGATACGAGTACTAATAATATCTGGATTCAATATTACTTTATTTTTAGTTTCGGAACGGATATTTTCAAGTATGGAAGCGTATTGACTCAGAGCTAACAATTCGGTATCAAATTCACCGGTCAATATTTCTGGTTCTTTTAATAGAAATATCTCAGCAACATCTTTTACAAGTTTACTAATAGCACGAGCGCGTAAATATTTAATTTGTTCTTCGTTAGTATTTGTTTGTTCTTTGATGTCAGATTCCGAACGTTGAGCAATCGCATTGAGTAATTGTTTGGCATTCTCAAAAGGAATATACCTCATGCGGAAGCCATCTTCTATATCTACAATTAAATAGCAGATATCGTCGGCTGCTTCCATCAAAAAAGCTAGTGGATGTCTAGCCCACCATGCGACTTTATCGCTACGACGAATCAACCCTACCGTGTTAGCTACTTCTGTAAATAACTCTTTTTCAGCTTGAAAAAAATTATATTTAGCAATACTTTTACCTTGATAACCATTAAGTATATGTTCGGGTATATAAGATTCTTTGGGATACTTGGCAAAAGCTGCTAAAGTTGCACAGGTAAGCTGCATTCCCCCTTTTCTCGGCTGCATTTCCAGATTGCTGATAATCCGGAATCCTTGAGCGTTACCTTCAAATAAATTAAAGTCAGTCTCCTGTGTTTCGTTGAGAGACATTTGTAAAGCTGCATACCAATGCTTAAAACCACTCTGAATTGCATCTTCTCCAGCATGACCGAAAGGAGGATTACCGATATCGTGAGCGAGACTTGCAGCAGAAACAATATCTCCGAAATCTGAAGGATTATAGTCTTTAAGATTATGTCTTTTAATAATTTCGGTTCCGACAATTGTACCTAGCGACCGACCGACACAAGAAACTTCAATGCTATGAATTAAGCGAGTACGCAAATAATCGTTTTCTGGTAAAGAATAAACTTGAGTTTTGTCTTTTAATCTACGGAACGGAGAAGAAAACACCAGACGGTCATAATCTCTCTGAAAACAAGTTCGTACAGAATCGGAATCAATCGGACTGTTTTTACCCAATCTTTGCCTTGTTAAAAGTTGCTGCCATTGCATCATAATAATTTTAGATTGTAGATTTTGGATTTTGGATTTTGAATTACAGCCTCTTGCAGGTAAATAAAGTACAGCCTAAATTATACAAATCTTGTGGGGTGGACATCCCTGTCCGCCTAGATATACCTTACAAAAATGAAATATGCTGTAAAAATGATAGATTTCGGATTTGAAATAAAAATTTTAGAGACGTAGCACTGCTACGTCTATATCGGAATTAGGAGTTACAAATTATTAATATAGCAATCTGATTTAATCTTGGTTGTGGGAGCATCTTGCTCCCTTGCTCCCTTGCTTCCCCCTCTCCCCCTCTAATCTTCTATGGAGCTTTTACTCGATTCAAATAGGAATGCAATTCTTCACCTTCCAACACTTCTTGTTCTAAAAGATGTTGAGTCATTTCTTCGAGTAAGTCGCGATTGGTTTTGAGAATCAATATAGCTTGATGATGAGCATTCTCTATCATTTCTTTGACTTCTCTATCAATCGCTGCTGCAACTATTGAGCTTACTGAACGGCGAGAATTTGGTGAACCTAAAAATGAAGATTGCGGTTTTTCCATTGCAATCGGTCCTAAATTCTGGCTCATACCGTAAACTGTAACCGCTTGTTCGGCTAAATCGGTTGCTTTTTGAATATCGTCGCTTGCTCCTGTGGAAACTTGACCAAAAACTACTTCTTCAGCACTACGTCCACCTAGCAGAGTAGTAATTCTAGCTCGTAGTTCACCTTCTAACATCAAAAAACGGTCTTCTTGCGGTAGCTGCAAGGTGTAGCCTAACGCACCTACACCCCGAGGAATAATCGAAATTTTTTCGACTTGACCGGATACCAATGCACCGACTATTGCATGACCGCACTCGTGGTAGGCAACTATTTTTCTTTCAACTTCATTGAGAACGCGGGATTTCTTTTCTAACCCTGCTATGACTCTCTCCAGAGCTTCATTAAAATCTGCTATAGTTACTGATTCTCGATTATTCCTAGCAGCTAACAGCGCTGCTTCATTTACCAGATTAGCTAAATCTGCACCTGCAAAACCTGGTGTACGTGCTGCAACTATACTTAAGTCTATGTTCTCTTGTAACTGGATTTCTTGCGTATGTACTTTCAAGATTGCTAAACGTCCTGACTTGTCTGGACGGTCTACGACTACCTGTCTATCAAAACGTCCGGGACGAAGTAAGGCTGGGTCTAATATCTCCGGTCGATTGGTTGCAGCGATGATAATTATGCCTGCATTTGCTTCAAAACCATCCATCTGAGTCAGCATCTGATTCAGAGTTTGCTCTCTTTCTTCATTACTTGAAGCAAATCCTCCTGAATCACCTCTAGATTTACCCAAAGCATCTAATTCATCGATAAATAAAATACAGGGAGATAACTGCTTAGCCTGTTCAAACATATCTCTGACTCTTGCAGCACCTACACCTACAAACATCTCGATAAATTCAGAACCAGAGACATTGATGAATGGAACTCCAGCTTCACCGGCTACAGCTTTAGCTAGAAGAGTTTTACCTGTTCCTGGTGGTCCGACTAACAAAACTCCTTTAGGAATTTTCGCTCCTATTTGGGTATATCTATCAGGATTTTTGAGAAAATCTATTACTTCCTGTAACTCTATTTTTGCTTCGTCAATTCCAGCGACATCAGCAAAGGTAACTTTAACTCCGTTAGCATCTCCGAAATATACTCTAGCTTTGCTTTTTCCAGCATCTAGAGGATTGGAACCACCCCCAGATTGAACGCGACTAGCAAACCAACCTATGATTAAGAAGAACAAAAGTGGTGGAATAAACCAACCTAAAGCTGCAAAAATCCAGTTCCCCCCACCATTGAGTCGAACCTGAAATTTTACGTTATTATCTTCTAACAACTTTGGTAAAGTTTGGTCTTCTGGTAAAGGAACAGTTACGTAGGCTTGTTCCGGACGACTAATTTTACCAGACTTAGATTTCTTTGCTTGTTCTAAATCTGTTTTGAGAAAGTATTCTACTTTATTTTCTCCTACTATGACTTCGCCTACTTTACCATCTCTTATTTGACTCCGGAATTGACTGTAAGGAACCTCTGTTTTACTAGGACTATTAAATAAAGGGAAAAAACCTAAAAATATGAATAGCAATATAACTGTAAACAAACAACCACCAAAGTTTCCTTGTTTTTCCGGACTTGGGTATCCATCCTTTTCAATTTGCATTTTTAGGTTTTACTCTTAAGTAAAAAGGCTGTATAGCGAACCTTATATTTACCCCGAACAATAAAATAAAGTGCTACCTATTATTATAATTTTAAACCTGCTATTTGAGTGTTAACTTAATGACTGTTAGAATTGGCTGAATTCTTTTTATACTAAAATAGATAGGTTTGTAGCACTGTAGCCGTTTTAATTTGGATAGAAAATTATTGCTTGATAGTTAATTTACTCCCATTCTTTTAATTCATTATTTATGCTGTTAATCAGGACATTTAACTGCTGACGACGACTTTCAAAGTTAGCTGCAATGAAAATCAATGTAATTCCTACTAACAAACCTACGACCCATTTAAGAAAGGGATAATCAAAGGTAAATATTACTAAATGGTAAAAAGCTGTAATTATAAATGATATAGTGCCGACATATAAAAAAGCACGTGTTTTTAATGCTAAACCTGTAAATATTGCTAGTAAACTCAGAATTCCTGGTATCCAAAATACATTTTGATGAAATAAAGTCGCATATCCACAAATCATTCCACTAGCCAACATTCGTAACCCGTGACGATATACTTTGTTTTGCTGTAATTTAAGTTGAGAATCAAATTGAGCGATATATATTAAAGATAAACTTAATGAGGAAATATACCATAAAGCATCAGTTAAATTTAAATCGATAAACCAACGCCATAATACCCAATTAACTAAAGCCAAACTAATGTATGTAAAACGAATTTGATTAACAATTTTGGCAATAAAAATGTAGTAAACAGCCACAAGCAATAGAGAAATAGAATAAATTTGTATTCTGGTTTCCCATAAGTAAAATAACGGAAGAATATATGCTGTTACTTGCCAAGGTCTTTTGAGCCAACCCCAACGCGACCAAGGTAAAATATAGAGCATATAGCCGAAAATGCATGAAACTCCGGCTATCCAAGGACGTATTTGTTGGAAGAAAACGCTAACAACAGAAGTCGGTGGTATAAAGTATCTAAAACAAGCGATTTGGATTAAACCAATGTAAACCCAAATATCTGCTTCTGTAATTTTTCTCGAACTTGCTTCTGATGATGATTTCTCACTATGTGTTGCTTTTCTTCCTTCAAATATTGCGTAGCAACTTAATAAAAATCCCGAGAACAATGCTAACTGATAAGCTGTTACAGGATTACTCAATGTCGCTATTAACAATACGCTACCCAAACCCCAGTGAAAATGAGCAAACATTTTCAATTCTTGGAAACTCACCTTTAAATAACTTGTCAACCAAGGTGATAGAAAACGATAAGCATAAGCAATACCTGTAGCTAAAGTAGCCAATATAATCCAACCATCACCAACCGTACCGCTACCTGCTGCTTGCTGGAGTTGATAGAATAATAGCTCGTATGCTGCAATTGATACGCCAACCAGTCCTAAATACAGTAGCGGTTTTAATTTCTGACTGCGTTTTCCAATACTAATTACAATCCAAGCAACAGCCAACGTCGATAAACCAGTCCAGCTATCAAAAGTGTTATAGCGCAGCAATACCCCAAAACCTGCATATAACAAAGGTAGAATATGCCAGCGGTTAGGTAAGTTTTCAGCATAGTGCTTACTTTGCAGCCACTCACCGATAAATTGCGTAATTAAACCTAAGCCAATATTTCCAACAGCAAGATAAATAAGTTGAGGTGAACCATTATTAGTAACCTCGTAAATTCCAAATTCAAATATTTCAATCAAATACAGTTGTAATAATTCCACACTCCAGCCAATACCGTAAAAAGTCCAGTTGGTAGATGAGTAGAAATGACGGAAAGCTAAAGCTAATAAAGTAATTGTTGCGGAAATAGCACATAACAAAATATCAGATACACCAAACCAGTAAATCGCAATTGCATGAATACTTAAAAGCAACAATTCGCAACCGCAAATTGTACTACCCCAAAAATCTGTAGCAACTGCATATATATTTGGTAATTCGTTTCCTCGCTGCAATAATTTACGAATTATCCACAAACATAGAGTCGTAACCGCACCATATACAAACCAACCTGCGTAAGATAAAGAAGTGAATTCCCATAGGACCGCAGTAATAAAGCTTAGAGCAAAACCGACTGTAATTATTGCAGATACTTTATTCCTTAAATATTTTGTATTTACAAACATCGTCATCGTACCTACCGCTAAACCAATCAACCTAGTGATGGGTAACGGTAAAGTTAAAAATTGAGCAAGGATGATTGTTAAAATACTAATTATTTGCTTATCTTTTCTTCCTTCTTGATTACGACTACCAATAATCGTCAGCGTTACAGGTGTAACCAACCAAGCTAATCCCCAACTTGATTGATTTACGAAACTTGTTTGATTTCTATAAATAATTCCAGTCGATTCTAAATTTATCGACAGTAGCAAATAGCTCACACCTGCAAGCACTAAACCGATATACCATGCACTACGCGACCAGAATCCATTATTAACATTACTAAATAACCATTCCGCTACCATTACAACCAAGCAAACAACAGCCCAAATTTGTTGTGAAATACTGGGGAAGAATAAATTTATCCAAGAGAAAAGAGTAAGTATTGCAGTGGTGTGAGTTAGGTAAATGAGGGAGACGGGAGAAGAGGTAGAGGGGGGAGAAGTAGAAAGTATTTGGTTGAATTTTTGATGGGTAACGACGAAAAGAGTAATTGTAGATAAAAGTAAATTTAGAGAGCGTAATGCAGGATTTTCTAAAGAGATTGTAGTTAAACTAATTCCTAAAATCAACGTTAGTATTTCACCGAAGCTTGCTAAATCAAGTTTATTTATAGTAGTGGTAGCATCTTGATTACTGGATTTAGAATTAGTTTTATTAGTAGATTTAACATTATCTGGTTCGCTGGCTTTTTCAGGAGATAAAGAAGATGTTCTTACTGGTTTTGATTGCGTATTTCTCAAATGATTTGTAAATCCCACCATGAAAATAGCATAGGGGAATAATCCTATACTCAATAATCCCCAATTCTCGATTACAAAATAATTATTTTGATAATTAGTTAACTTAACAGCAAATGCAATTATTGAAGATTGAAATTCATAGGGTAATAATCTCCACCCCAGAAACATTGACTGCAAACCAATTACGAAGAAAGCGGTTAAATCTCTTTTTAAACTATACAAGTGCAAGCGACTGTAGAAAAAATTTAGCCCCAAACCGCTTACAGAAATTGCTTGAAAAGGGTTACTCCAAACTGTCACAAACCAACCGAAAAATAATAAGATACTGCCAATAGTTTGTGAAAATAACTTGGGAAGAGAGGGAGAGGGGGAAGAAGAGGTAGAGATTTTCTCTTGTTTCCTTGTTTTCTTTTCTTCTCGTTGCGCTAACCAAGCTATCAACCAGCCACAAATACCAATAGCTAAACCCAATTGACCAACATTTACACCAACACCGATTGCTCTTAATAATAATAATATTGATGAATATACTATTACGGTTGCAGGTAAATTTTTTCCCCAAGAGAATTGAGATTTATTTTTTTCTACTCCTTCTTCGTTTCTTTGTTTCCTACCAGCTTGAAGATTTTGAAAAACGGTAATTATAGTTGTCCCAATCAAAGCTAAATAAACTGCAATTAAAGGAAATCCGCTAATCTTCCAACCCAGATGCAGGAAACTCAATCCTAGAATATTTACGAAAGATAATTTACTAACTGGAACACTTCCGGTAAATATTGACTGCTTGGAGAGTAATATAGCAATTCTCGTTAAAATAATTGAAGCAATCCCAACAAAAATCAAGTTTATCGGATTCTGCCACAAGCCAAAGCTATCCATTGCCCAAAAGTTAATCGGAACAAGCAACATTGTGACAATATGCAAAGCGCCACTCGTCAACCGTAAATTTGCTTGCTTACCAGTCCAAAAACTTAGTCCAAAG
>JBCBHT010000314.1:0-7827 GCA_038525335.1 Cyanobacteria bacterium J06621_15
ACCTACTTACTGTTGGGTTTCACTTCGTTCAACCCAACCTACGAAAAGTTAAGTTTTTAGCCGTTGGGAGTATAGTTCGTAGTTGCGCTTTAGCGCCAACAATGTTGAATAATAATCGGTAATTGGTAATCGGTAATTGGTAATCGGTAATTGAGAATGGGGAGTTGGGGATTGGGAATAGGGAGTAAAGGGAGAGAAAGGAAGCAGAGCGATATTTTCCAGGGAGCGAGACGCTCCCACTATTATTTACTCCTAACTCCTAACTCCTAACTCCTAACTCTTAACTCTCTACTCTCTACTCACTACTCACTACTCCTAATACTCCCACTTCCAATCACGAATTTCTGGCATATCTTCCCCGTGTTCGTGGACGTATTGCTTGTGTTCGATTAATTTCTCGTGCAGCATTTGCTTGACGTGAGCCGCTTTATATCCAAGATGGGGAACTCTATCAATTACATCATCAGCTAAGTTAAAGCGGTCTAAATCGTTCATGACCACCATATCAAAAGGTGTAGTTGTGGTTCCTTCTTCTTTGTAACCTCGGACGTGGAGGTTTTTGTGATTTGTGCGACGATATGTTAAACGATGAATCAACCAAGGATAACCGTGGAAAGCAAATATTACTGGTTTATCGGTGGTGAAAATACTGTCGAAATCTTTGTCGCTCAAGCCATGGGGATGTTCGTTTTCTGGTTGTAGGGTCATTAAGTCCACTACATTTACTACCCTAATTTTTAATTCTGGGAAATTATCCCGCAATATATCGACTGCTGCTAAGGTTTCCAAGGTGGGAGTGTCCCCAGCACAAGCCATTACTACATCTGGTTCGCTTCCCTGGTCGTTAGAAGCCCAACCCCAAATACCGATACCAGTGGTGCAGTGTTTGATTGCTTCATCCATGTTTAGATACTGCAATGACGGTTGTTTACCCGCTACAATCACGTTAACGTAATGACGGCTTCTTAAACAATGGTCTGTTACGGATAGCAAACAATTGGCATCGGGTGGTAAATATACTCTGACGACTTCAGCTTTCTTATTTACAACGTGGTCAATAAAGCCGGGATCTTGATGGCTAAAGCCGTTGTGGTCTTGTCGCCATACGTGAGATGTTAATAAATATGTTAGCGAAGCAACCGGTCTGCGCCAAGGTATATGACGGGTGGTTTTCAACCATTTTGCGTGCTGGTTGAACATGGAATCGATGATATGGATGAATGCTTCGTAACAGGAAAATAATCCGTGACGACCTGTTAATAAGTATCCTTCTAACCATCCCTGACAGGTATGTTCGCTGAGTATCTCCATCACCCGACCGTCTGCTGCTAGGTTATCGTCGTATTCTAAAGTCTCTGCGACCCAAGTTCTTTGCGTCACATCTAGTACGTCAGCTAATCGGTTGGATGCGGTTTCGTCTGGTCCAAATAAACGGAAGTTTTGCACATCTAGGTTAAGTTTCATTACATCCCGCAGCAATTTACCCATAACACGGGTTGCTTCAGCAACGGTTTGTCCCGGTTCTACTGCTACTCCATAATCGCGAAAATCCGGCATTTTCAAGTCTCGCAGCAAAATACCGCCGTTTGCATGGGGATTGTCACCCATCCGACGATTCCCGACCGGTGCTAGTTCTGCTAATTCGGAAATTAATTTCCCGTTTCCATCAAATAATTCTTCTGGTTTATAGCTTTTCATCCAGTCTTCCAGAAGCTGAACGTGAGCGGGTTCCTTAGCCATACCCGATAGCGGTACTTGGTGAGACCTCCAATAATCTTCGGTCTTTTTCCCATCAACTTCTTTGGGTCCAGTCCAACCTTTGGGACTCCTGAGAATAATTATTGGCCATTGGGGACGCTGTTTAAAGCCATTTTGACGCGCATCTTCCTGAATTTCACGAATTTCATTTAATGCGGTATCTAGAGTTGCAGCCATTAATTGATGCATAGCTTCTGGTTCGGAACCTTCGACAAAATAAGGTTTGTAACCATAACCCTCAAATAATTTTTGCAATTCTTCATGACTCATTCGAGCTAGAAGTGTGGGATTGGCAATTTTATAACCATTGAGGTGCAAAATCGGTAATACAGCACCATCATGAATAGGATTAAGAAACTTGTTAGAATGCCAACTCGTAGCTAGAGAACCAGTTTCCGCTTCACCATCACCCACAACGCAAGCAACAATCAAGTCGGGATTATCAAAAGCAGCACCATAAGCGTGGGAAACAGCATAACCGAGTTCTCCACCTTCATGAATACTTCCTGGAGTTTCCGGTGCTACGTGAGAAGGGATTCCACCAGGGAAAGAAAATTGTTTGAAGAGTTTTTTGATTCCGTCGGTATCTTGAGAAATATTTGGATAATATTCGCTGTAAGTTCCTTCAAGATAGGTATTAGCCACCAAACCGGGACCACCATGTCCAGGACCCGCGATGTAAATCATATTCAAATCATCTCTTTTAATCACTCGGTTGAGATGAACGTAAATAAAATTCAAACCGGGGGTAGTTCCCCAATGTCCCAAAAGTCTGGGTTTAACATGTTCTAATTTTAGAGGTTCCTTAAGTAAAGGATTATCTAATAAATATATTTGTCCAACAGAAAGATAATTAGCTGCACTCCAATAAGCGTTTATCTTTCGTAATTCATTGTCCTGCAATGGTTTGGTATTAGGAATAGTAGAAACAGTCATCGATAACTCCTTGACATCGAGAATTTTATTTTTGTAATTTTTTTGTAATTACATTAACTTCTAAAGTCTTAAATATTTTCTATTTTATTAACTCTAAGGTTGAAAATTATTAATTAAACATTTAAATTGTGAATAGAATAAATTAAGAGATTGAATGTATATTAATAATCGCCAAATAATTATCAACTTTACTAGTTAACAGCCAGTTATAGTAATTTATAAAAATATCGTAGCTAATCGCCGTAGATTTAAGAAAAGCAAAAACCTTTTCGGAAGTTTAACACAAAATCTATTCACTTATTCGGCTTTAACCGCTACTTAACCGAAAATGATACTAATAGATAAATTATGAATTATTTCAAAAAATGATAATTACATTAATTATCTGTAGAAACTACTTCTTTAGATAGAAGATAATTAATTTTATTTATTTAGTAATTGTTAATTAAAAGATTCAAGATTTAAACTTTTAATGATTCAGATTGATTATGATAGAGATTAAAAAATAGAGAAAGTAAATCTGTAAAATTAATTGATTTCCAACAAGCCAATTGGTGGAGTAATCTCGATTCTTCCAGCTTCCAAATCCACCACAGGAACAATTTCTCTGACAAACGGAATTAAAACATTCTTAGAATTTTTATTTTTAGATTCTACCCCCTCGTCCCCCTCTTCCCCCTCTAACTTATCTTTATTTCCCAACCGAACCTCTAACAAATCATTACCAGCATTAATCAAATCAACCACAGTACCGATAAACTTACCATCCTCCTGCATAAAAACAGGTAAACCCACCAAATCCATTAAATGATATTCATCTTCACCCAACTGCGGACGGTCGCTTTCTGGTACAAGTAACTTACAACCCCGTAATTCTTCAGCTTCATCGCGATATTTCACTCCCCCAAGCTGAATTACATACAGATTTTTACCTTCGAGAAAACGACCCTTAATTAACTCCACCTCTTCCGGTTCCGTAGTATTAGGACGCAAAAGCCAACGTACCCCAGCAACCTCAAAACGTTCGGGAAAATCCGTACTCGGATAAACCCGTAACTCACCCTTCATCCCTTGGGGTGCAACAATTTTACCAATTTCCAACCAACCATCAATCATCAGTGAACAGTGAACAGTGAACAGTTATCAGTAAAATTAATTGTACATTTGTCATTGCGAGCGACAGCGAAGCAATCGCAACACTTTGAGATTGCTTCGCTGTCACTCGCAATGATACAAATAATTTTGCACACCCGCTTATTTTATATCTTTCAACTCTTAATTCCTAACTCTTAACTCCTAACTTATTAAACGCTCACCGTAGCGCTACGGTAAACTTCTTCGGCTACTTTTGCAAAACGCTGCATTCCGGTTTTGATTTCTTCGTCGCTACCGGTGAGTGAAACGCGGAAGCATTGGTGTTTATGTTGCCATTCTTCGCGTAGTCCTGGGAAAAATGAGTTTCCGGGAACGACTATTACACCAACTTTTTTCAACTGCTGATAAAATTCTGCATCGTTGATTGGCAAATCTTTGAGCCATATCCAAGCAAAAATTGCTCCTTCACCTCGATGTAAATACCAAGGTACATTATCTGGCATTGCTGATTCTAAAGTACTTTCTAAAACGGTAAATTTGTTTTTGTAAAAAGGACGAATTACGGTTTCGCTGATATAGGCTAATTTACCAGATTCGATAGCACGAGCGGCTATGGCTTGTCCGTATCGCGATGAATGCAAACTAGCGTTTGCTTGGAAACACTCTAATGCTTCAACTAATTGTTCGCTACCAATGGCAATTCCAACTCTTTCTCCAGGTAGTCCAGCTTTTGATAAGCTCATGCAGTGCAATATATTATCACCAAAAGTTGGTGTCATGTCGGTATAGTTCAAAGCTGGAAACGGAGGAGCATAAGCTGAGTCAATTAATACTGGAACGTTTGATTGAGCAGCTAGTGCGGCGATTTTTTCAACTTCGTCATCGGTAACAACATTACCCGTAGGATTGCAGGGACGAGAGAATAAAACGCAACCAGTTTTTTCCGTAATCGATAATTTACTGAAATCGGGACGATACTTAAACCTATGAGCCGCTGTATCAATATCCAAAGTTGGTTGATAAGCAAATAACGCTTCCGGAACCAAACTAACTCCACCGTAACCGGTATAGTCGGGACTCAAAGGAAGCACAATTTGTTTGAGTTCACTATTATTGGTATAGCCACCGAAGACATTCGCAGCGTAGAAATATAGGGTTTGACTACCGGGAGTAATTAAAATATTGCGTTCGGTAAGCTCTAAACCGTAGCGTTGATTAAAATCTTTCGTAACAGCTTCGATTAACGGCGAGTAACCCTTAGAATAACCATAACGACAAACAACTTCACCATATTCCGGACTAGCCAAAAGTTCAGCAGTACAATCGCGCCATAATTGCTCAACTTCGGGCAAAATTAAAGGATTACCCGCACTCAAATTCATCAACTCCTGCCCTTTACCAGCGCGTAAAGTTTCGTTGATATCCTTCATTATCGCTCTCACACCAGTCAGTTTGGACATTTGAGCGCCGAATTTTGTTAGGGCAGGTTTCATAAGCAATCAATAATAAATACAGATATTCTAACTATAATATTCGATTGGCATTGAGAATTGGGCATCGGGGATTGGTTTGTAGTTGCGCTTTAGCGCCAAAAAACTTGAGTAATAATTGATAATTGGTAAGAGTTAGGAGTAATGAGTAATGAGTAATGAGTAACAAATATGAGACTTTCCCTCTTCCCCCTCTCCCCTTGTCTCCCCCCTCTACTCCCTCTCCCCACCTCCCCATCCGCTATAAACTTGATAGAAGAAGACCGAGCAAAGAAGGGGTGACAAGTGGAAGTTAAAGCAGCAGTAGCTTACGAAGCGGGTAAGCCATTAAGTATTGAAACGGTTCAGTTGGAAGGACCAAAAGCTGGTGAAGTGTTAATAGAAATTAAAGCCAGTGGAATCTGTCATACCGATGCTTATACGCTTTCGGGTAAAGACCCTGAAGGTTTATTTCCGTCTATTTTGGGACATGAAGGTGCGGGGGTTGTTGTAGATGTGGGAGCAGGTGTTACCAGCGTTAAAAAGGGTGACCATGTAATTCCTCTTTACACTCCCGAATGTCGTCAATGTGAATATTGTTTGAGCTTAAAAACGAATCTTTGTCAAGCAATTCGTAAGACTCAAGGTAAAGGTTTGATGCCAGATGGTAGCAGTCGTTTTTCCATTGGTGATAAGCAACTTTACCACTATATGGGTACATCAACTTTTTCTAACTATACGGTGTTACCAGAAATTGCCGTAGCTAAAATTCGTAAAGATGCTCCTTTTGAAAAGGTTTGTTATATCGGTTGTGGTGTGACAACTGGAATCGGTGCAGTTATTTACACCGCAAATGTAGAACCTGGTTCTAAAGTTATAGTTTTCGGGTTGGGTGGTATTGGTTTAAACGTGATTCAAGGAGCAAAAATGGTGGGAGCCGATATGATTATCGGTGTAGATATTAATCCTGCAAAACGCGAATTAGCAGAAAAATTTGGGATGACACATTTTGTTAACCCAAAGGAAGTTGAAGGTGATTTAGTTCCTTATTTAGTAGATTTAACAAAAGGTGGAGCAGACTATACTTTTGAATGTATTGGTAATGTAAAAGTGATGCGTCAAGCATTAGAATGCTGTCATAAAGGTTGGGGAGAAAGTATTGTAATTGGCGTTGCTGGTGCGGGAGAAGAAATAAGTACTCGTCCGTTTCAATTAGTAACCGGAAGAGTTTGGAGAGGTTCGGCTTTTGGTGGTGCGAGGGGACGTACTGACGTTCCAAAAATCGTTGATTGGTACATGCAAGGAAAAGTCAATATCGACGATTTAATAACTCATGTAATGCCGATAGAAAAGATTAACGAAGGTTTTGAATTAATGCATAAAGGTGAGTCGATTCGGAGCGTAGTTACATTTAATTGATTGAATTTGATTGATTAAAAATAAAAATGTAACTAATGTAGAGACGTAGCAGTGCTACGTCTCCAGAATGTAGTTAAAATTAATAATATCTCCGCTACTTTTTGTTTATTTATATCCAGTTATATAAAATGGTCACAATCAACGAAATAATAAATAACAGTAATATCGAGCAACTTTTATCAGAAAAGCGAGTTGCATTAGATAATATCACCTGGCAAGGTTACGAACAAATATTAAACGCATTGGGCGAGAACCGAGCCGCAAGGGTGCATTATTACCAAGGTATATTAGAAATCATGACTCCTTTAGAAGCCCATGAAAGCAGCAGCGAAAATATAGGAATATTAATTCATATTCTCACAGAAGAATTAAATTTGAATATAAAAAGTCTGGCTTCAACTACACTCAAAATTACAGAAATAAAGACCGGAGCCGAACCCGATAAATGTTACTACATAAAAAACGAACCTGCCGTTCGAGGTAAAACAGTTGATTTAAATCAAGACCCGCCCCCCGACTTAGTTTTAGAAGTTGATATTACTCATACCGATATTAATAAAAATCAACTTTATCAAGATATGAAAGTACCTGAATTTTGGCGCTACAACGGAAAAAAATTAATTATTTATCTATTAGAAAAAGGAAAGTATCAAGAATCAGAAAAGAGTTTGATTTTTCCTCTATTAACTAAAGCAATAATTTACGAATTTATTTCACAATGTCGTACAAATGGTGAAACTCAAGCAAAACGAGAATTTCGGATTAAAATACAAGAATTATTACAAAAATAGTTTTATAAATGTAGGGTGTGTTGTCGCAAAGCGCAACGCACCATTTACATAACAACCAATTCCCCAACCCGCTTCAATACAGTTAAAACCTGTTCAAACTCATCATCTTTCTCAATCGATAAAGCATAAGAACGAGCATATTTAATTTCTTCTTGCTTTACTAATTTTACAAAAACAAATTCCCTGCCATTCAAAAGTAAACCAAAAGTAGGTTTTTCTAAATTCGGAGAATTAATCATATAAGCTAATGCTTGAGGTAAAGCTACCATCACATCAAACTTAGTACTTTTAGATTCAATTACCAAAATCCAAAAGTTATGTTGCACTACTAAAACATCAATATTACCTTTGAGTTTAAC
>JBCBHT010000315.1:0-7795 GCA_038525335.1 Cyanobacteria bacterium J06621_15
ATCTAATATCGATGGGTTGACTAAAGCTAACGGTAGCGCAAATTTATTCCTAATTAACCCTGCGGGAATTGTTTTTGGTGAAAATTCGAGATTAGATATTGGTGGTTCCTTCTTCGGAAGTACAGCAGAAAGTTTGTTATTTGAAGATGGATTTAACTATAGCGCTATAGATTCACAACAAACACCATTGTTAACTATCAGCGTTCCCGTGGGTTTGCAGATGGGAACCCAAGCAGGTGAGATTATTAATCGTTCTCAAGCTGTTGACTCAAATTCTGGGGTTAACGTTGGTTTACAAGTGACTCCCGGTGAATCAATTTCTTTGATTGGTGGTGAGATTAATCTGTCGGGAGGAAATATTACAGCTTCTGGTGGAATAATTGAACTTGGTAGTGTCGCGACCGGTAGTTTTGTTGGTATTACTCCTCAAACCCAAGCACTTGACTACACAGAGGTCGAGAAATTTGCAGATATTAACCTCACGAACGGGTCAATTGTCTCTGCTAGTGGAGAAGGAGGTGGTCGGATTCGGTTACGGGGAAAAAATATTACTTTAAACAACAATTCCGTAATTCGTAGTGAAACTTCGGGAAATTTAGCGGGTCAGGATTTAGTCATTCGGGGTTCGGAACAGATATTCATCAATGCGGATTCTTACAATTCAGCACTTCGTACCTCATTATCAACAAACACGCTTGTTGGTAGTGAAGGAAATGGGGGAAATTTGGTTCTGGAAGCTCCATTAATCCAGATCAAAAATCGAGCTTGGCTCACCTCTGATACAAGGGGAGCAGGAGATGCAGGAGATATTACGATTCGAGCTAATACAGTAGAAGCGGTCAGTGCACAAACCGATGATTTTTCATTTATTAGGATCGCTAGCAGGGTTCGTCCTGGAGCAACAGGTAATGGTGGCAATTTTACAGTTAATGCACAAAGTATGGTAGCAGCAGATGCATTAATTGGTACTAACACCTCTGGTGAAGGAAATGCTGGTAATGTCGCGGTTGAAGTGGACTCTTTGGAATTAATTGGTGGAAGTCAACTTCAAACCTTAACTTTTGGGAATGGTAATGCAGGTAACATGGTTGTTCGAGCATCAGAATCGATAAATCTTTCCGGAGTTACCGACTTTATAGTTATTGGACAGGGGGTAGCTTCTAGCGGTCTTTTCACTAGTGCAGAGCCAAATTCTACAGGAAATGGCGGCTCAATGATAGTAGAAACTCAGCAGTTACGAATTGCTGAGGGTGGAAAAATTGCAGCTAATGCTTTAGGTATTGGTAATGGTGGAGATATTAATATTCGAGCCAGAGATATACAAGTGAGCGATGCCGTTATTGATTTTGTCGGTACTCTTAGCGGTATTCTGGCATCAACAGAAAGTAGCGGTACGGGTAATAGTGGCAATATTAACATTGAAACCGAAACACTGCGGGTGTTTGATGGAGGTCAAATTTTAACATCAGCTTTCTCAAATGGAGAAGCAGGAAATATAAACATATCCGGTTCGGAAATTGAAGTAACCGGTGTTTCTAACGATAATAGTTTTGTCAGTCGGATTGCTGCTCTTTCTGAAAGTGACTTAAAAGCAGGGACGATTAATATTAATACTAATAATCTAAGGGTAGAAAATACAGCAGAAATTAATGTTGGCAATCAAGGTTCTGGTAATGCTGGTAACTTAAATGTAATTGCTAATAATATTTCTCTTAAAAATGGAGGAATTTTGCAAGCTGAAGTTAATGGTGGAGAAAAAGGTAACATAAACCTAAATATTAATGATTCCGTGATTTTGCGAGATGGTAGTTCAATTTTTGCTAATGCTACAGGTTCTTCTAGTGGAGGTAATATTAATATAGATTCTCCTGTAATTGCCGGTTTTGAGAACAGCGATATTATTGCTAATGCTGTAGATGGAAATGGTGGAAATATTGAACTTACAACTCAAGGTATTTTCGGTTTAGAATTTCGGGAAGAACTAACTTTAGGAAGCGATATTACAGCAAGTTCAGAGTTTGGAATTAACGGTACAGTTAAAATCAATAATATTGGCATTGACCCCGGTTCTGGTTTAATAGAATTACCTTCAGAATTAAAAGATTCATCCCAACAAATTGCAACTGGATGTTCTAGTAGTAGCAATAATAGCTTTGTTGCTACAGGGAGAGGTGGAGTTCCCCAGAATCCCAAACAACAGATTAGTTCAAACTCTTCTTGGTCGGACATCCGCGATTTATCTATATATCGTAAGTATAGTAATAATGCTGTTGAAAATACACAGATATCAAATAAACCAGCCATTATCGAAGCAACTGGTTTTATCCAAAATTTAAACGGGGAAATTGAACTTGTTGCTCTAGAGAATAAACCTTTTAATGCAAAACAAGCAGTTAACTGTAGCGGCAATCCTGCGTAAAAACACTGTTTTAAAAATATTTTGTTTGTAGAAAAAACTATCAGGGAATTATAAATCCAGCAAATCAATGGATTTAACGTCATGAAGAAAATTAAATTTTTCTCTGGATTTATAAGTGTTTTTTTTAGCTCAGGAATAATTTTACCAGCTTTTTCTCAAATCACCTCTGATAACACTACGAATACAACGGTTAATCAAAGCAATAATAATTTTAATATTCTCAACGGTATTCAAAAAGGGAATAATTTATTTCATAGTTTCAAAGAATTTTCTATTCCCAAAGGTAGTTCAGCAACTTTTCAAAACAAAGCGGCTGTAGTTAATATCATTAATCGAGTAACGGGTGGAAATATTTCCAATATCGACGGGTTAATCAAAGCTTCTGGGAATGCAAATCTATTTTTAATTAATCCCAATGGAATTGTATTTGGTGAAAATTCTCGTTTGGATATTGGTGGTTCGTTTTTTGTTAGTACAGCAGAAAGTATTTTATTTGAAGATGGATTTAACTATAGCGCTGTTAATCCTCAAAATGACCCATTATTAACTGTGAGTGTTCCCGTTGGTTTACAGATAGGGAAAGACCCCGGAGAAATCCAGGTAAAAGGGATAGGAAGTAATCTCATTGATACAACTACATTTTTACCTCTAAAAGCTAATACTAATGAAAATAATTTACAGGTAAAACCAGGAAATACAATAGCACTAATTGGAGGTGAAATAATTATTGATGGTGGTATTTTAACAGCCGAATCAGGAAACATAGAGCTAGCTAGTGTTGCAGAAGGTATGGTTAATTTAGTTAATTTAAATAACACAAATCAAGCATTTGCATTTGATTATCAGACGGTTTCAAAATTTAAAAATATCGAATTATCTCAGAAGTCTTTAATTGATGCTAGCGGTGTAAATACTGGCTCAGTTATGATACATGGTAAAAACGTAACTATGCGCGATGGTTCAAAAATAGTTATTCAAAATCAAGGCTCAGAAACATCAGGTGATATTAATATAAATGCTTCCGATTTGTTGAAAATAAGCGGTAGTAATGCAGATGAAACTATTCTTAGCGGTTTATTAATTGATACAGTTGGTAAAACGAATAATGGAGAAATTATTTTAGAGGGTAAAAATTTAATAGTTGAAAAAGGTGGTTTAATTTCTAATTTTACTTATGGTTCGGGTAATGGTGGAAATATAAATTTAAACTTTTCTGAATCCATAGGATTGACAGGACTTTCATCAATTGGAAAGAGAAGTAATGCGATTAGTGCTATTAGCTATAATTCTGGAAATACTGGTTATGTAAATGTATCTACAAAACAATTAACTATTTCAGATGGTACTTTTTTGGGTACTGCAACTTTTGGCAGCGGTAATGCTAGTGATGTTACAGTCAATTCTTCTGAGTCAATAGGATTAATTGGTTTTTCTCCTCGTTCTCAAAATAGTGCTATCAGTTCTAGTACTTTTGCTATTGGAAATGCTGGGAAATTAACCGTTAATACAAAAAAATTATCTATTCGTGATGGAGCTAGAATTGACTCTTCTGCTACTGTTTTAGGTAATTCTGGTAGTATAACTGTGAATGCAACTGAATCTATAGAAGTTAGCGGTGTTGCTGTTGGTTCGGGTATTCCTAGTTTAATTAATTCCTCTGCAAATATTCTTGATGAAGCTTTAAGAAAACATTTGGGACTCCCAGATAAACCATTTGGTGATTCGGGAGATTTAACTATAAATACACCTAAATTAGTTGTCAAAGATGGTGCTTTTATCAGCGTACAAAATCAGGGTTTTGGGAATGGAGGAATTTTGGAGATTAATGCAAAATCGATTCTTCTCGATACTCAAGGACAAATTACTGCTGCTACAGAATCTGGAGAAGGTGGTGATATCAATATTAATTTACATTCTGCATTATTAATGCGTCGTGGTAGCTTTATAGATACTGAATCTTTTGGTACCGGTAACGGTGGGAATATTACTATCAATTCTCCTATAATTGCTGGTTTTGAAAATAGCGATATTATTGCCAATGCTGTAGAAGGAAATGGTGGAAATATAGATATTACTACTCAGGGAATATTTGGCTTAGAATTTCGGGACGAATTAACTTTAGAAAGTGATATTACAGCGAGTTCTAAATTTGGAATTAGCGGTACGGTAGAAATCAATAATGTTAATATCGACCCCAGTTCTGGTTTGGTCGAATTACCTTCAGAAATAACCGATTCATCCCAACAAATATCTCAAGGATGTTCTTCTCAATCTGGTAATAGTTTTGTCGCTACTGGAAAAGGTGGAATACCGGAAAATCCTAACGAGCAGATTAATTCTAATCCTTCTTGGTCAGATATTCGTGATTTATCTGTATCTCGTAAGTCAAATAACAACAATACTGAAAATACTCGAATATCAAATAAACCAACAATTATTGAAGCAACTGGTTTTAGACGTAATCAAAAAGGAGAAATTGAACTGGTTGCTGTTGAAAATATTCCTTTGATAAATAAACAAGTTGCTGATTGTAGTGGAATCAATACGTAATAATACTAATATTTAAAGTTGTTGTTAGACATACATCAAAATAGGGAACTATAAATCCAGAAAACATTCTCGATTGGTATCGAAATGAAAAGAATTGTATTTATACCTGGATTTATCGCTGCTTTACTAAGTTGGGGAATTCTACCAGCTTCTGCTCAGGTCACTTCAGATAACACTACCAATACAACTATTAACTCAACCGGTAATAATTTTAATATTCTCAACGGGATTCAAAAAGGGAATAATTTATTTCATAGTTTCAAAGAATTTTCTATTCCCACTGGTGGTTCAGCAACGTTTAAAAACAAGGCTTCTATAGAAAATATCATTAATCGGGTAACTGGTGGAAATATTTCCAATATTGATGGATTAATTAAAGCTTCGGGGAATGCAAATTTATTTTTGATTAATCCGAATGGTATTGTATTTGGTGAGAATGCTAGTTTAAATATTGGTGGTTCTTTTATTGGAAGTACTGCTGAAAGTATTTTATTTGAAGATGGATTTAACTATAGCGCTATAGTTTCAGAAAAAACACCATTGTTAACTGTCAGCGTTCCTCTTGGTTTACAAATGGGGACAAATCCAGGAGACATAATAGTCAATAACACTGGACATCAGCTTACTGGTAGTAGTACCAGAGCGCTTACTAATCAAGACCCAAGTATTGTGGGTTTACAAGTCCCCTCAGAGCAGACATTTGCATTAGTAGGGGGTAATCTGAAACTTAATGGAGGTATATTAACAGCACAGAGTGGTAGATTTGAACTGAGCGCTATTGGTAATCAAAATTCTTCATCTTTGATTGGAATTCAGATGAACAATAGTCGTCCTTCATTAACCTATGATACGGTACAACCCACAGGGAATATTCAACTTTTGCAACAAGCTCTAGTCAACGCTAGTGGTACCGGATCGGGAACGATACAAATCCATGGAGAAAACCTGACCGTGGAAGATGGCTCGGTTGTGTGGTTAGAAAATCGAGGTCAGCAAGCAGCAGGTTCCATCAACATTAACATTGCAAACTCTATCGACTTGATTGGAACTGTTCCTGATGGACAACTCGGAAGTGGTATTTTTTCTGATGTGAGTAGTACAGGTAAAGGTGGCAATCTTACGGTTAATAGCAGACAAATCAAACTTGTAGAAGGAGGAGACTTGCAAGCTCGAACCTTTGGGGATGGTGATTCAGGTAATGTTACGCTTAATGCTTCCAATATAGAATTTATAGATAGTAAATCTGACTTTGTTACAGGTGTTATTGGGACTCGAAGTTCGGGAAGTTTCGGAAATAGTGGTGATGTAACCGTCAATACTCAAAGCCTTAGTATTAATGGTGGTGGTGCCATTGTAGCTAGTAATGCTTCCGTTAGTGGCAATAGTGGCAATGTGATTATTAATGCTAGTGATTTTGTTAAACTAAGCGTTTTTGCCTCCAATAGTGGTGATGCAATTATCGGAGCATCAGCAATCTCTCCCAGGGGAAATGCAGGTAATATCACAATTAATACCCCTCGCTTATCATTAGAGGGGGGAGCTTTGATTAGTTCATCAACTTTTGGTGCTGGAAATAGCGGCACAATTACAGTAAATGCTTCGGATTCTGTTTCCTTAAGCGGGACTCATTTTAGCCCCACTCGGGGGATTTTAGAAGGTAGTGCCATTCGCACTGCAGGTGTGCTTATACCATCTTCTATTAGTTCGTTATTTGGGCTTCCCAATCAAGTCACAGGTTCCGCTGGAAATGTGATTATAAACACGCCAAAATTATCCATTACTGATGGGGCTGAGGTTTTTGTTCGCCACGATAGCGTTGGTAATGCGGGTAAATTAAAAATTGATGCGGATTTGATTGTCTTAGATGGAGAAGGAAGTTTGTCTGCTTCGACGAAATTTGGAAAAGGAGGGAATATTAATATTCAGTCAGACTTTTTGAATCTTCGTAACCAGAGTCAGATTACTGCAACAGCAGGTGGTACTGGCAATGGTGGCAATATTACGATTAATTCTCCTGTAATTGCTGGTTTTGAAAATAGCGATATTATTGCCAATGCTGTTGAAGGTATGGGTGGTAATATCAATATTAAAACTCAAGGTTTATTCGGTTTACAATTTGCCGAACAATTAACTTCTGAAAGTGATATTACAGCAAGCTCTGAATTTGGAATTAACGGTACCGTAGAAATCAATAATGTTAATATTGACCCGAGTTCTGGTTTAGTAGAATTACCCGTGGAATTAACAGATTCATCCCAACAAATCGCTCAAGGATGTTCTTCTGGTAGTAATAATAGCTTTGTAGTTACAGGAAAAGGTGGAATTCCAAAGAACCCAAATCAATATTTAATTTCAAATCAATATTGGTCAGATATTCGCTATTTATCGGTATCTCGTAAGCCAAATAATAATACTGAAAATACCCTAATATCAAATAAACCAGCAATTATCGAAGCAACTGGTTTTATCCGTAATTCAAAGGGAGAAATTGAACTCGTTGCTCTGGAAAATACTCCTTTAACAAATAAACAAGTTTCTGATTGTGGTGGAATAAATACGTAATTGCACTGTTTTTTTTTATTTTGTTAGTTAAAAAAAAATCAGGGAATAATAAATCCAGAAAATAAATTTGTCTTTATCACAATGAAAGGGATTGCATTTCTGCCTGGATTTATCGCTAGTTTACTTACTTGGGGAATTTTACCAGCTTCTGCTCAGGTCACTTCAGATAACACAACGAATACAACTGTTAATCAAAACGGAAATGATTTCAATATTCTTAACGGTATTCAAAAGGGTAACAATTTATTTCACAGTTTTAAAGAA
>JBCBHT010000316.1:0-7793 GCA_038525335.1 Cyanobacteria bacterium J06621_15
CAGCAGAACGCTATCTTCGCTTCTACTTTACGTCTATTCTTAAAGCAGCAACTTGATGGGTAAGACGGCTTGGAATAATTTTGGGTATAGCCTAAAAATTAAACGATTAATGTTATTTATAAAGCTGTAAATTATCTTCACATATAGACACTATTCGTTTTTTTTCTTTCCGTAAAGGGGACTTTCTGCTTGGGAAGTCTCCTCTTTCTTTAATTTGGTTAATACCTGTTTCGATTAGAAAAGCAGCAAGATTAGCTGTCGGACGACCTTGTGAATCAGCCAAAGCTTCTAAATCTTCAAAAATCGAATCTGGAACTGTAACTGTGAATCGCTTGCTCACATCATTTTCCATAAACACTGCATCCTATATATACTTTTATGCGACGTAGATGGTTTTCGTAGTCGCGTTCTATCCCTGGTGTTAAAAATAACTAACATTACCTCACCTTGTAACGGCGTAACTTAACAAAGCCATATATCAAAAAAGCTGTAACATAACGCAGTTACAGGAGTTACAGCCATCTGTTACACTTATAGTTACGGGTGGAGTTACAACAGTTTGAGACCTAACCCGTCATCTGAGATATCTACATTTTCCGTTTCAAGTAATTCTAAAAAGATATCCTCAAGCGCCGATTCGTTATTTAGCAACCCCAATCTACTAAGCATCATTGTAAAAGCATTGTCGCGTTTGTTTTTATCGGAACTGCGATAGTAAAACCATTGACCGGGTTCTTTACTTTCTA
Organism: Cyanobacteria bacterium J06621_15; assembly: GCA_038525335.1. Lineage (GTDB taxonomy): Bacteria > Cyanobacteriota > Cyanobacteriia > Cyanobacteriales > Nostocaceae > Rivularia. The sequence goes on from JBCBHT010000316.1 coordinate 747, forward strand.
ACCAATCAAGAACTTTTTGAGCATTTTCTGATAACTCAATTTGTGGTTCAGTGGGTTGAATGACAGTATCTTGATTCTGAATATCAGCAACTTTTATATCACTAATAAACTTGCCTTTGTCCCTATCAAAAGCAGAATAGTTAGTTAGCTTTTGCATCGAGTACCATTGAGCGGTTTTACCAAAGTAAACGGCTCGATTACAATCACTTTGATTAACTAAATCTCCTATTTCTTCGGTGTCAAACTTTTTAAATAATGATGCTCTCTTCCAACTATCCACAACTGATAAATTGTTGCTGGTAACTAACACGATTGGTGTTAGCTGACTAATACCAGATGTATCGCTACCGTTGGCACCAACAAAAGGAGTTTGAGCGACAAACCAAACATTTTTACCGCTGCTACCACCACAGGAAGTAATGCCGATTAACTTATCAGTTAAAGCGGTACATTTAGCAGTTTTTAATCTCGCCCCGATGATAGTTCCTTCGTCAATTACAAGCAGCGCTCCATTATGTTCAACCGCAAACGCATCATAATCTTTCATAGCAGCTTCAAACCATGCTGCAACTGTTTGAGGTTTGGCGCTTTCGCAGTGCAGCGGTTTCTCAACGTCCACAATTCCATCAAAATATCCGCTTTCTTTGGGGTCAACTTTACCGTTGACGAGAAAGATTTTCTTGTCTGGATGCTTCCGTTTGACTTCTCTTAAAGCATTAGCCAGTAACATCCCCTTGCCAGAACCCCCCAGACCAACAATAAAAATATTGCAAACAGGGTCTGTCATCTCACCCACAATGTCAACTTCAAATTCATCCGTACTACTCCAAACATCCACTTGAGTTTGCACAAATGGTTCGGGGACAGACGCAATCTTAGTTGGAACGCTCAATACTGGCTGTTGCACTCCCCTATCTACGGATTGAGTCAATGCCATCTGTTCTTCGTAACCTTTGAGTGTGAGATTGCAAGTTCTAAACCAGCTTTCAGCAAAGGGTGATAATTCTGCTCCAGCTTCTTTTGCAAAGCTCAACTCCTGTATTACAGTTTCTTCTCCAAACTGCTTAACGTAAGTCCTAAATTGGTCTTCATCTAATAGGAATGCATTACAGCCACAGTCCCGCACCAATCCCAATCTTTTACCAATGTTTTTGGATGCATCCCAGGCTGATTTTATACACCAAACAGCCGCTACCCCACCCAATAATTCAACACCAAAAGCTATACCTGCGCCACCTGCTAACACACCTCCAATTATCTTTACAGCCATGCCTGTATTAGATGCTTTGCGTTCTGCGATTAACTCCCAATGCTCAATATCCTTAAAATCTCCCTGCGGGTCAAAGTTAGTCATGATAATTAATTGATAACAATATTGGACATAGCGAGTTGGGGGAATTACACCCCCTATTGGTTTTTAACCTTGCTCGCTTTATTTATTTCTTAATCTCTTAAATCGCGAATTATTTGCACAATAACCTTGCCCGCTTTATTTATTTCTTAATCTTTTAAATCGCGAATTATTTGCACAATAATCTTGCGTAACTTAAGGAGGAATTGCACCGCGCCAACAGTTGTTGCTGCTCTAATAATGTTTTCCCAATCAATATTTGAGAATTGCTGATACTGGACAATATCTAACAGTTTCCAAACATCTCCACCGCCTTTAACTGGGGGAAATACAGTCAAGCAGAGGAAGAAATCTACAACGTATACACACACGCCTAAGATGATAAGAAAACGTAACACTTCAGTACTGCAACTATTTCTTAATTTCTTAGCTAACTTAACCTCCCATGAGTCATTATTAGATGATGCATACTGATTTGTACCTGCTTTTTGTATGTTTTTATCTAGAAATTTCTCATGTCCTAGTAGTTCAGAAGGAATTAATTCTAGTATTTGAATCCCAGCCCATAACAATGTACCGAATCCAAAATTAATGAAGCGCATGAATAAGCTAAATATTCCACCAATTACCCACAAGCTTGATAAGAAATTGGTTAGGTCTGAATATGTAATTCCTCTAAAATACCGCGCTGCAATTATTTCATAAGGCTTGATGTTGGCGAGGATAATACTAATAATTATTCCCGTTATTACCCAGATTAATATTTGCAACATGAACGGTGGTTTCTGTGTTCCATTGTAGTTGTAGGTTTTAGTATTGTCAGACTTGCTGCTGCTTGATTTATTTCCACCTAATCCCATAATTACTTGTCCTCAATAATGTTTACTGGCTGTGAATATTGCGAACCTCTAAACCTAGATAACCGAGATTGAACCAAATCGCGGTCGCCAGTGTAAGCGGTATAGCTTACTGCTCCATCTTGGTTGATTACCCCGGTCACTCCATGCGCGTCGCAGACTACAGTACCGGAGGGTAAATACTTTAGAGAAATCCTATCCCTGGGCTTATCTCCTTCTTTCAGACCTGTAAAATAATGGGTTCCATTGCGGTATTCCTTACCCACAACAGGAAGACATGATTTATACCGTTTATTAGCCACTTCTGCCTGACGTTGTTCGTATTCAAATTGACGTAAGAGAGCGGATGCTTTTGCTTCCCTTGCCTTAATATCAGCGCGGATTAAATCTGTTCTGGCTTGATGCTTTTGGATAGAGGGAATTGATGCTATGGCACCAATTACCAACAATCCTCCAAACAAAAGGTTAGATGACTTAATCCCAAGTGAGAGAAGGGATTCGCGAAACTGTTCGTATTTTTCTTTCATAGTTAAGAAATAGGTTGCTATCGGGAGCAGGATGGAAAGGGGACAGAGCGGTCCCCCATCAATATTTACTGGGTAAGTGCTTGCAACAACCATTGCTTTTCGTGGAAGCTCAACTCTGTAAGCCTATTCACAACTTCTTCCGCTTCTTCGGTTGGCGGTTGATTGCTTGGTTCTTGCGTCCATGCTTCATGAGCGATTCGAGCGATTAACCATAATGTGTCCGCTTCGGTCAATTCTTCCAATCCCTCTCCCCAACTCTCAGTCATGTCTCTCAACAAGGCATTATTATTGACATCTAGAGAGAAATATCCAAGTGGTTTTGACATTGCTATAATCCTTCGTGTTGTATTTGTTTGCGGCTCGGAGCATCCCAGCACTTCCCGGATTCGCGGTCTGGGGAGTGCTTGTTAATTTTCTTCCAGTATGGGGGATAGCTGCCTCAATTCCTTGCCATGCATGACTTTTGAGAGACATCGGCTAGCATTTGAGTATCAAGAACTAGTTTTTGAAAATCTTCTTGATTGCATAGACATTTAAACGTAAGTGCTATTGTCCGAAGCTGTTGTAATAAGTCCATTGTTAGTAATTAAAACGGTAGGCTATAAACTAGTCTGGCAGCGCGTTCCAAGCCAGAATTTAAGAAATCAAACGGTGCAATAAGTGCGTTAATAATTCTCATTGTTCGTCTCGCTGGTAAGCTAAATCTGTAATTGCTTGTAAGATATCGGCAGGAGCGGTAAAAGGCAGACAGAGAGCCTTTATCAGCCCCCTACCTAACTTTTTTGGTGTAATTCCCCCTACCGCTGCATCTTTTTTTGGACAGTCGCGATTGCGTTTTGGAAATCACTGTCGTCAGGTGCTTGTGCTACTTCTACCGGAGTATTGACCAAACATGAAAGAGTATCAATCGTCCGCATCAGTTCAGCTTTGGTCGCATTGTCTTGTTGAGCAATGGCTGCTGCAAGTTGCTGTTGAGAAACTTCTCGGTTGTTCAGTACTACTTGGTTAACAAGCTGGTCAACAGCGTTCAGCATTTCTATCCGTCGTCGAACAGATAGAATCATTTGATGTCCCAACACTTGAGAAGCATTATCAATCATTTGTTCTTGCTTCTCTATCGGCATATCTGCAACGGGTTGAATCTCTGTACTGTCGTAAGTTTCAGAAGCTTGATGTAAAGCAGCTGTAGTCGTTTGGCGGATTAAGCTTGCTTCCCCATCAGTCACGCTGTCGGTTGTTTCCCAATCCTCGCGTACATCCATCAGGACAATACGAGCGTCATCAATAGTCAAACCTGTTTCATTGCAGATGTCGTTTAAAAGTTGCATTTCGTTCTTTCTCCGCTGGGTAGGCTAGTAACTGGGTTAACCCCAGATGCTAACCGAACGGAGGTTGTCCCGTTACATTCCAAACGTCCCCTGTCACGAATGGTTAATTGGTCGGTCAGCTATTCCATTTTCATTGTTCAGATTGTCTGAATAATTAGGGAACTGCTGTAGCGATTTTGGCTAACTTTACCAAATGAAGGTGATAGTTATTTTTGCTAAATAAATATTGGTTCTCTTTTACAAATTGCTGTACTGCTGATTTTTTACCCAGATGGGATTGGCAAGTTTTAATGATAGAAATTACCCAACTTTGGTAAGGAGAAAGGAGAACAGTACGGTCATGCTTTGATTTTTTGACCAACCACAGTTCTTTGGGCAACCGTGGGTAATCTTCCTTGAATTCTTGCACTGAGTAATAAGCAATACCCTCATACCTCCAAACAGTAGGACGGCTTTTGTTTAACACCTTGCTTAACGCATTTTTTGACAGCGGACAGTCAGCGTAGAATGCTGAATCTATTGCTATTTTGCCCAAGCTATATAGCTGTGGAACTGACATGATTTAATACCTTGTTTTACGCGCTTATCGTTGGTGAGCGGTTCCGAGCATTTAACTGTATCTATCCAGCACCGGGAAGCCTTAAAACCCGCGTTGGTTTTGCATTTGGATGAAGGCTGAATAGCTTATTTAGTGTTCGCGTGCGTTTCATATTTCGCTCACAAAGTTAATATATCTAAGTGCTGTACTTTTTGTCAACACTTTTATGCATCGTTATTATTTTTTATTAGAGAAAAGCAGCATAAAAGTGTTGTACTTCTTGCTGTACCTGAGATACATTGAAACAAGCTCTGCCTGATAATTATTGGAATGCCTACCAAAAGACCGCGTATCTCTGTACAACTAGAATCTGAGGAGTTAAAAGCGGCTTGCGAGAAGTTTATAGAAGATGAGGGAATTAAGAGTATAAGCTCGCTGGTCAACGAATTACTTATAAAGCATATGGTCAAGAATAAGTATTACAAACCAGCCCAACCACCAAAATTTTTAAAAGATGACTAAATTAAAGAAGGAAGATGAACGAGAACTACCTGTCAAACAAAAAATTTATAGAATCGGCGGATGTTGCTTAACTGAATAAGGAAGCACGAACCAATGAGCTTTGCCGGTGGGGTGTTTCTGTTTAAGCATGTGGCAGCCATTTCAAGAACGTAGGAGAAAAATATGGTCAGCTTCAAAGAGTTAATAGAAGACAGCAAAGAAACTTTCGGCGATAGCTCAGAAAGACGGTTGACTATCAGTGACGTTTCTTGGGATAGTTATGAGTTGATACTCGCCAAACTAGAAGACAATTCACATTACCGAGTTACTTATTTAGATGAAGTATTAGAAATCGTGTCACCTTCCAAAAAACATGAAAACGTTAAATCTCGAATCGGGTTTCTTTTAGAATTCTATTTTTGTAAGAAGAAAATAAACCACTTTTCAATGGGTAGCACGACCGTCAGAAATCGCTTAAAACAAGCTGGGGTAGAACCGGACGAATGTTACTGTTTTGATGATGATGAAAAAGAAATACCGGATTTAGCTATAGAAGTAACTATTACCAGCGGTAGCATTAAAAAATTAGAAACTTATAGCAGGTTGGGAGTAAAAGAAGTTTGGTTTTGGAAGAAAAATAAATTTAGCCTTTATTACCTACGCGATTTAAAACAATTCGTTGAAAACTTTGGTTATGAAGAAATCCAATCTTCCGAGATTTTACCAGAGTTGAATATTGCATTTTTATCTGAATGTGTAACTATTCCAAACCAAGTAGATGCTTGGGAACAATTTGAGCAAGGAATCTAGAGCCGGAACTGAGCAACCGAGATGATAAGACAGCAAATGAATTTTATTTGGACGGACATTATCCGATGACTCAAACACTAAATAAAACAGTAACATTTGAAGAATTTGTCAAATGGATACCAGAAAATAAACGTTACGAATTACATGATGGGGTAATTGTAGAAGTGGCTCAACCGATTGGTAAGCATGAGAATGTTTTCGGATTCTTATCTAGAAAGATAAACGTACAAATAGATAATTTAAATTTACCCTATATTATCCCTTCAAAAGTATTAGTAAAACCTGACGGTAAAGACTCGGCTTATTTACCCGATTTATTAGTACTAGATAAGCGTAACTTAAAGAATGAGTCGCTATACGAGAAAGAGTCTACAGTTTCGCAAAGCGAATCAATACCATTAGTAGTAGAAGTTGTAAGCACTAATTGGGGTGATGACTACGCCGTTAAATTTGAAGAATACGAGAATATAGGCATACCAGAATATTTGATTGTTGATTACTTAGGAGTAGGTGGTAAAAGGTTTATTGGTAGCCCCAAACGCCCTACTATTACTGTTTGTCAGTTAGAAGATGGCGAATACAAAAGTATTTTATATAGAGATGATGAAGTAGTTCAATTAAAATCATTCTCAGAATTAAAATTGACCGCAAACCAGATTTTTCAAGAAGCGAGAGTAGAAAATTAACAGAACAAACCAAGGAAGAGATTGAGAAATATGTAGCTGAAAAACAACCTTTATATAGTACTAGTATTATCTAAACGCAATCCGACATATCATTCCAAGAACCAGCGTACTGCATAATTTTTTCTCTTCTTTTATCATCATTCTCAGTTCTAGAAATAACTGTTTCAATTTTATTTTCTACACCTAATCTAAAACAATGAATAAAGTTATACAATGGCGGTTAACTTCTCTTCTGGGTAATATATATTTCTTTGATTACTTCCGTCCGTATATTTGATGATTCCATATTTCCTTCTTTAAGACTGGTAATAAATAAATTGTAATTACAAAAAGCGAAGATATTTCATTCAAGCATCACATGGCAGTGAGTAGCAGCAAATCTACTTTCACTCCTAACTGGTAAAATTAACTGATAGCAGTTTTGATATCAGCATGACCAAACCAGTACC
>JBCBHT010000317.1:0-7774 GCA_038525335.1 Cyanobacteria bacterium J06621_15
CCGAGAATGTTGTAAATTCCAACAGAGTTCCTCCCGATAAAAGTGAATTACACGGTTGATAAAAATCTCGAATAGGAGTGGGGGAGGGGGAGAGTGGGAGAGTGGGGGAATAAATATAATCTTCAATCACCTCAATTGATATAAATTCGCTCAAACCCTTGTAATATAGTTGATTTATTTAATCTATAAAATTGCGATCGCGTTGATTGAAACACCAATTAATGGCTAAAAGTAAAGTTATCTCCTTCACCCGAACCGACATTTTACAGATTACTCATTACTCCCTACTCATTACTCATTACTCCTTACTCCCTACTCATCACTCATTACTCTACAGGTTTGAAGGGATGCAATATACCTCAAAAATAAGTTATCACAATTCTTTGAATATTTTAGATAAGCTCATCGACGAGAGATTAAAACCGGAAGCGAATAAAATTCAAATTGATGGTCGAATTTGGAATTTATTTGGCGATAATTGGACGGTAATGTCGGTATCTTTATCTGGATTATCGCGTTTTGTAGCGGATTCTAGCGTAGTTAATTTTCTACAAATTACTTATGAAGCTAGACGGATATTAGTTGATTGTATTAATGCTTATGAAAGTGCTTTGGTAAATAGCTCGGGAACTAATTCATTAATTATTTTTAAACAAACTTTTGAAGCTGTTGAATGTGCTATTGATATGCAAAGAGCGGTTGAAGAATATAATTTGAATAAAGTTGATGCGGATAAGATTTTGATTCGTATTGGTATTAGTTATGGGAAAATTTTAACTATTGGTATGCAAGATATTTTTGGTACTGAGGTTAGTGCTGCTAATAAATTGAGTAGAGATACAGCTAAAACGGGAGAAATTTTAATTACTGATTCTGTTATATCTCGTATTAGTAAAATGTCCGGTATTAGTTTGGAGAAGACAGATTCTATTCCTCCGGGAGTAACTGGTGCTTTGAAGATTAATTATGATTTGTATCAAAAGCCGGTAAATCAAATTAAGAAGCAGCAAATTATCTCAAAGTTAAAACAAATTACAGATAGTTTAGCTGATTTTAATATTTCTGAGTATGATTTTGAAATTGTGTGCTGGAATAATTCTATTAATACTCCCTGGGATTTATTACAGGTTTTACAAAATCCCCCCGATACATCTATAAAAACTCAAACATTAGATAGCTTTTTTTATCGTAAATCTAAGAATTACAAGGAATTAGTTAGTTATATAAATAATAATTTATCAAATGTCAAAGTTTATCAAATCGGTAAAGATGAAATTCAAGTTTATATTGTTGGACAATTTATAGATAGTTCAATTGGTTTATTAATGATTTCAAGAGAATAGATAGTGTCTTTTGTCGCAGATAACAGATAATAAGTAATTCAATCTAAATTAGTGAAAGAGTTTTTTGAAAACCTGCTAAAAAATTACGATAGCGAACGCTATTTTATTACAGAATTAGAAAACGAATTAGAATTAAATCAAATTCCTGAAGATGTTCGACGAGCTTATCATGTTTACAAACAAGAAGTTAATCATATAAACTTCGGTACTGTCAAAGTTTATAAAATTTTTGTAGATATTATTGTATTTTACGTGGTTTATGTAATTGAAAATGAAAATAGTAGTTATTTAGAAGTTTACGGTCAATTTGGAGAACAAATGGCTTGTATTAGCTATGATGGAGAATTTATTGATTTGAGCAATCAAGAATCGATTTGTGCTGATTTCAATTAATTGCTTACTAACTTTTCTTACTTTTATAACTTTGATTATTTTTTGTTAAAAATTTAATATATAAAATTGTTGAAAGTATGAAAATTGAATAATCAATAAATTAATTTTGTTTTTATAGTCTATTGAATGCATCTTGTTATACAATGTCCTAGAATTAAAACATTTGAACAAGATATTTATTCTATTCTAATTGTAGTGTCATTTAAATATATACATTTAATCAGTCACTACTAAAACAACAATAATCTGTCAGTCGCTACAAACAAAGATTAAACCCTTAACTAAAGTTTAGAGGTAAAATTATGACTAAAGTTAAAACCAAAACGCTTTGGCAAATTGGTAAATCGGGTGATGGTGCTAAAGAATTTCCTAAATTTGGTAATGGTTGGCATGGAGAATATAATTACACTGTAGGTTCGGATGCTGACCCGATTAATCAACCTAGTATTCCTCCAATATTGGTAACTCCCGGACGTAAGCAAAAACCTAAGCGTTCGGGAAAACAGCTATATTCCACAGATAAGTTAAATATTCGTTTCAAGGTAGACCAAGATTATAAGAAGGACGAGTTAACGCTTTTCTATAATTTCTTCGGTTCGGAAACAGATAGCTTATTTGTAGATAGTCAGAAGATAACAGAAATACCTGGAGTCGGAGAAGGAAAGCTCAAGCAAAGTAAAATCCCTCTACCAGCTTTGAGTCGAGGGGAACATGTTTTAACTATTTCCACAGCAGGAGGTTCCGACGGGGTTCACTGGATTGATTATCTGAAATTAGAAGGTGTAGATAAAGTTAATCAAATAAAATCTGCTCCGGTACTCTCTTTTGATGGAAAAAAGGATTATATACAGGTTGATTTATCACCTCTTAATCCTCTGAATCCAGAACAATTTACCGTTTCTCTATGGGCTAAAGTAACTGGTGGACAAGGTAGTTATCGCTCAACCATCACTTCGAGAATGAGTGAACCTTATGGTGGCTACATGATTTATGCTGGTGAAGACGATAAATGGCAATTTTGGATTGGTAACGGTAGCTCTCACGTAAAGGTAATTGGTTCGGATGTCGTTTTAAATAGTTGGACTCATCTTAGTGCTACTTATGATGGTAGCGAAATGAATTTTTATATAAACGGTAAACAAGTAGGTGAATGTAAATCTGAATTTGTACCGAATAAAAGTTGTCCGTTAAGAATTGGAGCGGGTAATACAGAATCAAATCCCGATTTCTTCTTCTGTGGGGAAATAACTGAAGTTCGGATTTGGAATCAAGCTCGTAGTTCAAAGCAAATTCAAGCATCGATGTCTCAACGTTTGGATTATGTAAATAACAAGGAAAAATCCCTCGTCGGTTATTGGATGTTAAATAGAGGTGCTGAATTTACAGTTTGTGATTCAACTGTCAACGACCAGTACGGTATAATTCACGGAGCAAGTTGGATTACATCGGAAGATTTACCAATTAAACAAGCGACTCTCAAAGAGCAATTTGTTTATGGTGAGAACGGACTTGCAATGTTTGATGCTGATAAAGTTCTTCCAGCAGAGTTACAAGCTACAACTCGCTGGTTAGCTAATTTTCATCAGTCATTTAAAGGTTTGCTTGGGACAATTCTTTATATGGGAATCAAGGATAAGGAGAAAACACCTCTGCCATATATGCCTCCCAATTTAACATCTCTCAATCCCGATAAATATAGCGATGAGTTTTTTGTTGAGCGTCGTTTGAATGGGATAAATCCAGGTCAGTTAAAGCGAGTTGAAAATCAGGATTGGAATTACATTATTAAATATGACTTTCGTCAAATAGAGAAAGTAGATGATTTTGCGATTTTTCCTCAAGTAATTGAAGCAAGATTCTGTTTGGATGGTAAAAGGTTAAATCCCCATTCCATTGAATATATTCTTTATGGTGAGACAGAAAAACAGGAATATAAACCAGTAGATAGTGAATGGGAACAAGCAAAGAAGATTTTTCGTACTGCTGAATTGGTTTATCACGAGAGCAGATGTCACCTCGGACGAACTCATATCAATATTGACCAGTACGCAATGGCTTTATATCGTAATGTGGTTAATAATCCGATAAAGAAACTGTTGGAACCCCATTTAGAAGGAGTTTTGAATATCAATCAACGGGGTGGAACCAATATTATCGGATTTAAAAACATTGACGGTTCCAATGTCGATGGGATGATTCCTTTTACTTCTGCTATCAGTCTTGAAGGCTTGAATATATTGCTTAAAGAAGAAATTAGCACTTTAACATATCGGAATTGGAGTCCCAGGGAATATACAATACCCGATTACGTCGAAAATAATTATTTCGATACAGCAGCAATTACAATGTGGAATATCTTAACCGACTACGTTAAAAACTTCTTTGAGGAACATCAGCAGCAGATTCAAGAATACTGGTCGGAAATAGAAGGGATGTCGGCAGATTTGAGTTCTCATTCGATTTTGAAACCAGAATTAGGAACTTTGGATATCAAGACGGTAGAAGATTTAAAGAAATTGTGTGTTTACGTGATTTACACCAGCAGTTTCTATCATTCCTGGGTAAACATGAAACAATATGAAGATGGTGGAGATGTCGAATTTGGTGCAATGGGTTTATGGGAAGAAGTAAATCCTCAAAACAATATCGCGGAATTTAAACAGCAATTTGCGAGAAAAGCTAAACAGTCAGGAGTCTTATTCAATCTGACTACCGTTCGCTACAACCTAATTATGGATGTTGGTTCGGACGAACTTAAAAATGCTATTTGGAAACAACGTCATTTGATTGAACCAGGACTTTCTCTCAATAATCTTTTGATGTCTATTAGTATATAACGCTCGTAGTTGCGCTACTCTACGAGAAAGCTTCGCTTACAGCGCCAAATATGTATCGGAATAAAGCATAACTACGAACGAATTTTTACCTTGTGTTGTTACGAATTTTGAGGTTGAACCAATTTTAATGGTTTTATTTTTAGGAGTTTTAAGGGGATAGGGAATTTTGAGTTTGAACAAACTTTAACGCTTTTATTTTCACAATTTTTGGCGCTAAAGCGCAACTACGAACAACTACGAACAGGAGAAATAATTATGACTGCTACAGCTACGAAAAAAACTGCGATTAAAACAAATGTCACCTTTTATTTAAGACATCGAAACGGTCAATATTTAGTTTCTGTTGATAAAGGACGATATTATTTTCCACAATTAGATACTACCGGACAAGTTAAATTACAACTCAAAGGTAGAAACAACAATCAACAGCTTAAAGATGGTGACACGGTAAAAATCTGTTCTCAAGAATCAGTTTTGGGTAAAAAAGATATTTTGGGTGCTTTTGCTGATAGTCATAATTGTTATTACTGGAAAGATGGTTATGACGATAAGAAACAAAGTTGGTATATCAATAAAGTTAAGGATGATGGTGATGTAATTTGTTATGGAGATGAGGTTTACATTACTAACGTCTCTTACAAAAATCAAAGACTTGCAGCCGATACTCGATATCATGGCTATATCACGACCAAAAAAAATGCTTTAGATTCTTGGATTATTGAAAGTATTGATAATCAACAACCACAAAAATCCAAATCCAAACCAGCTAAACCGGATACAGATACAGAAAATAATCAAAATCCGGAAAAACCAGCAACTGAAAATCCCAAACAACAATTTATCTACGCTGATGGTTTTCCCACCTTCGATTCTACAAAGGAATTACCACAAACCGTTCAACCCACCCGTCATTGGCAATTTAATTTTTTAACCAGTCAAATCGGTTTAAAAGCAGTTCAAGGATTGTTAACCATTCCGACTCAAAACAACGGACAACTTCAACTGACTGCTGCTACTTACTTACCACCCAATCTTACCCGTCTCAATCCCGATAAATACAGCGATGAATTCTTCGTCGAACGTCGTCTCAACGGTTTTAATCCAGGACAAATGAAACGAGTGGAAAATCAACCTTGGCAATATATAATTCGTTATGAATTTAAAGACGCTCAAGTAGACGACAACGGAATTTTACCTCAATATATCGAAGCCAGATTTTGTCTCGACGGTGAAAAACTAAATCCCCATTCCATCCAATATCTACTTTACGGTGATACAGAAACACAAAACCAAAAACCAGGAGATAGTGATTGGGAATGGTCGAAAAAACTGTTTAGAAATGCCGAATTCGTCTCCCACGAACTTCGTACCCATTTAGGAGCAACTCACCTAAATATGGACCAGTACGCAATGGCTTATTACCGTAATATAGATAAAAATCCCATCAAACAATTACTTCATCCCCACTTTGAAGGACTTTTAAAAATTGACCAGCAGGGAATCAACGTACTTATCGGAGACGAAGCGAATGAAGGAACAGTCCCCAGTCTTACCTGTTTAAATTATCAAGACTCTCAACGTCTTCTCAAAGAAAATCTCAAATATTTAACCTATCGTAACTGGACTCCCCGACAGCAAACTTTACCAGATTACATCGAGAACAACTATTTCGATACAGCAGCAATAACCATGTGGAACATCTTAACCGAATACGTTAAGAACTTCTGCGACGAACATCAACAAGAAATTCAACAACACTGGTCGGAAATTCAAGCAATGTCCGATGACTTAAGTTCCCATTCGATTCTATTACCAGAACTGGGTACCTTAGACATCAAAAACATATCCGACCTGCGACAAATGTTGATTTATATCATTTATATTTGCACCTTCCAACATTCCTGGGTGAATAACAAACAGTACGAAGACGGTGGTGATATAGAATATGCGACCTTGGGAATGTGGAAAAACAACGACCCAGCAGTAGCAGCAAGAAACGCTCAACAACTGATTACCCTATGGAATCTTACCAGCGTTCGTTACAACTTAATTATGGATATTGGGTCTACCGAACTAAAAAATGCACTCTGGGAAAATCGCGACAAAATTAACCCCGGAATTGATATTAACTCGATTTTGATGAGCATTAGTATTTGAGTAGTAAGTTCAATCCAAACCCTATACTCTTCCATACTCTCTACTTGTATCGGAATTAAATAAATTTACTCCTTTTCCTCTTTCCTCTGCGTCCCTTTGCGTTTCCCTCCGCGAAACTTTGCGTTAAAAAAAATAATTCCTCCCTCCCAAACCCTTATCAATAAAAAAAATGATTCAATCACAAACCAAAACCCAATCCGACACAATCAAATCAGGTGACACCCTTTACCTAGAACATATGACCGGTAAATATCTCACCACCGCTCATCAAGGAAGATATAAATGGCCAACTTTACACAAAACAGGTCAGGTAAAGCTGGAAATTCAAAGCAATATACAAGGTGAATTAAAGAACGGTAGCGTAGTTCAACTCAAATCCACCGAATCCAAACTTGATGATAAGAATATCTTGGGTGCTTTCATGGATAGTCATGATTGCTATTACTGGAAAGATGGTTATAGCGCTAAAAAACAAGGTTGGTATATCACTAAAAGAAACAGCGATGGTGACGATAAAATTCGTTATGGTGATGAAGTTTATTTCAGCAATCTCCATTACACCAATCAAAGACTAGCTCGATGCTCTTGGTATGACGGATTTATCACTACCTTTCCCCACGCTAACGAATGGTGGACTCTCAAAGCTGAAGGAACTCAACACGAACAAGGTATCAGTTCCGAAGGTGCTTTCTTACAAAGCGTATTTGAACCCAATACCAGAGAATTTAGTCCAGCAAATATGGCTTATCTAGCTTATATTGCTGAAGCTGCTTATTCCAACCCCGCAGAAAGTAAAGTCAAGTTAGAGCAATTAGGTTTTAATATCAACGGTAACGACCATTTTGTTGAGTTTCCCGATTCCAATACCGAAGGATTAATCGTCGGAGATGACGAAAAAATTATTATTGCTTTTCGCGGAACTCAAGAAAAATACGATTGGAAAACCGATGCTAATCTACTCCAAGCAGCTTGGAAAGTCGGAATGGTACATGCTGGGTTTTATGGTTCCCTGACATCAGTTTGGCCGGTAGCAATGAAACGATT
>JBCBHT010000318.1:0-7742 GCA_038525335.1 Cyanobacteria bacterium J06621_15
ATAGTTGCAAATGTTGAACCTTCAGTTATTTCAACCGCAATCCCGGAGTTATCACCATTAAACCCTGCAGTAATAGTGCTTGTATTTATATTTTGGGGTCGGAGTCGTTGTAGCCACAGACGATTAAGTGATTGCTCTATGTCACTGTTAATGTAGACTTTCAATCCACCTGCTGGTGCTGGTTCATCCAAATCAAAGCGAATAACAAGCGTAGTTCCTTCGTCTTCTACAAGAGCATTTAGCGGTCCGTTGTAGTTAGTAGAAGTTGTTAAGCTGACTTGGGTCATTAAAGCAATTCTCCTGCTTAGAGTGATGATTTCAATTCCGGAACGACACCTTGAGCTACTTGAAAAGCCGACTTACACAGACTCTTCAAGAAACAAGATTAATTAATCAGTACGTAAAAGATTACGTTTTCAATCCACCCAGTAGCGATTAGCAATGCACGGGTTCTACTTCCCGATACATAGCTTTGATGTCAAAATTCGACTCAAGATTCTTGGACGCGAACATACAGATAAATCAAAGCCTTAGTTTATTGACTTCACTTAGCAATAAGCTTTGATTATCCTTCTAACGCCTTGTACATATTAACACGTAATATATAGTTATTTTTGTAACTTTTATTCACTGGATAGATGCAGTTTATTATTGAGTCTAAGGAACACATTAATAGCTGAATATTTTTAAGTTAAGCCATGCTACAACCAAAAATTCATTTAGTTGAGATTGCTTCTCAACTGTTTAAGTATCACTGATACTATCATCGTTTTTTTTATATAAAAGTATACATTTTACAAATTTATAGTATTTTTTTTAATTGCGATTACAAATAAAGAATTGGGCATAGGGGATGGGATAATTAGAAGTAAGAAGTAAGAAGTAAGAAGTAAGAAGTAAGAAGTAAGAGACTTTCTCTCCCACTTCCCCCGCTTCCCCCTCTCCCTCCGCTCCCCTTGCTCCCTCAGCTACCTCCTTGATTGCATTCTAAATATACAAGTTGAAGAAGTTGGGAACGAGCGGAATTTATAAAAAAGTGGTTTCCGGGTAACATATGTAGAGTAAAGTTATGATTTGTCTGAGAACTCCAAGCTGCTAGTTCTTCGCGAGTGGCTTCGGTATCTTCTAATCCACCCAAGGCTGTAATCGGACAGTCTAAAGGTGTTTCGTCGTAATAATTATAGGTTTCAATCACTGCAAAATCTGCTCGCAATGTTGGTATTAAAAGTGCCATGAGTTCGTCATTTGCAAGTATTTCTGCTGGGGTACCGTTCAAGTTGCGTAATTCCTCCACAAACTCAGCATCCGGTAAATCATGAATCGGTGGCTTGGTTTTAGGAAGTTGAGGTGAGCGGTAAGCACAAACAAATAGATGCTGGGGATAGATTTGATAATCTCGACGCAAACTACGAGTTAGTTCAAATGCAATTAAACTACCCATGCTGTAACCGAAGAAAGCAAAAGGTTGGTTGAGATGAGGTAGTATAGCGCTTTTGAGTTCTTCTATTAAAGGTTCAATTCGTGTAAATGCAGGTTCACTTAATCTTCTTTCACGTCCGGGTAATTGAATTAGATAAACTTCAGCGATAGGAAATAATTCTTCAGCCCAATTGCGAAAAATCAGGGTTCCACCTCCTGCGTGGTGAAAGCAGAATAACCGTAATTTGGCTTTGGGGTTGGGTTTGGGGGAGTTAATCCAGGGATTGGGCATAGGGGGTAGAGGGGGCGGAGGGGGCGGAAGGGGTAGAGGGGGCGGAGGGGAAGATTATTTGGGGGATGTTTTGTCAGAATATTGCATTAACCAAGGTGAGGGATTTCTAATCATATTAACTAAACCACTCAATATTTGATTGTAAGAGCTATAAAGCTCTCTTCCTGTTTCTACATCCAAGTAATTGCATTTAACAGCAAATTCAATCCATGTTTGAGTTTCTGCCGCTTCAGCTTCTGAATCATTTAATTTAGCTCTAAAGGCTGCTTCATAACGTCTTTTACGCCAA
This sequence comes from Cyanobacteria bacterium J06621_15, assembly GCA_038525335.1. Lineage (GTDB taxonomy): Bacteria > Cyanobacteriota > Cyanobacteriia > Cyanobacteriales > Nostocaceae > Rivularia. The sequence goes on from JBCBHT010000318.1 coordinate 2,001, forward strand.
GCTTCTGCTAAATTTGCACAGACTGAGCGAGAAGAGCGACGAATTTGATCTATGAGTGAGTATGTTTCTTCTTTTGGAAATTTCTTGGATAATTCATAAATTTTCATTGCGGTATCGAAACCAATTTTGTAAATCTCCAAATCTTTATGATGTTTAATCACAATACTATTTTCTTTTAATGTCACCCTACATTATAAATTCCACAAATTTTTCCTCTGCCCCCTGCGCTTCCTCCGCACCCTCTGCTCCCTCTGCTCCCTCCCCTCCCTCCGCTATCTTTCATACCTATAACCCAACTTCCTAAAATCAAGCATATCTGCTGGTGTAACAATTTGTTTGGTTTTTATCAATAATGACTTAATATTATTTAGCCCATAATCTCCAGGTGCAGATAATCCTTTATCCCAGGGCCACATCGGGTCATGAAGTTTATGTCCGAAAGGTACGTTTTTGGAAGGATAGAATTTTTCTCCGGTATGTCCTTTATCTTGCCACTCTGCCCATAAACGGTCTACGTTGGAGTGAATTAACCAAAAAATCGGGTCGTAGGGGGAACTGGGAATGCTATCCATTGTACCCAAGATGCTGATTTGTCTCATGGGGTTGTCTTTGTCGATGATGCTTCCACCGATAATTGAATGAGCGCAAGCGTGTAATGTCCAACCTGGGATATATTGATTTTGGTTAAGCGTTAATGCTCCTTCTATTAATGCATTAAAGACTTCGTAATCATGATATTTAAAAAGTTGTTCTATGGATGCTTTGGATATGGGAGAATCGCAAGGAGGCATTCCTACAAATCGAACTAATTTTGTCCCTAAAGATTTCATTCTAATCGGGTCAAAATGAATATTTTCGTTGAGTTTCCAGTCAGCAAAATTACCACTAGAAACTACACCACCCGTAAATTTTCCAACTCCAGCAACATTGATTGTGGTTCCTTGACCGTTAGGACCTAAAAAGTCTTCTGCTAATATTACATCTAATGCTTTGGGGTCAGTCCAATCCCAGTAAGGAACGGTAACATTAGGGTCAATTTTCTGTAATTCTTGCTCGAATTGATACAAAAATTGCCGGTGCCAAGGTAAAAATGCTGGCTGTGCGTGAGCGGGATTTCCTTCAGCTTTACCCGTCGCTCCCAATTTCTTGCGAAACCCCATTGTTAAGACGTGTTGCAGTACAAATTGGTCGTAGAGGCTGATTTTGCTGCTTGGTGGAAAGGTATTTTTTAACTGTTTTACTGCTTTTACAAAAGCTTGTTTCTCTGCTGGTGTAAGTTGAGTTACGCTTTTACGTATCTGGAGGTTATTGTTAGAAACTGCTTGGGGATAGACTAGTTGCGGTACTTCTGCTGTTGGGGATGGGGGACGATAATAGTTTGCACTGAAAAATATTCTATAAATAATAAAAATTAGTATGGCTGTTATTATCGCAATCAGGGTAAATTTAATTAATGAGTTTTTTTTTAACATTTATTTAAACGCAGTAAACAATAAATAATATTTGTAGGGTGCGTTATGGCGCAATAGATAATTTTGATTGTGACGAAATATATGTTATTCGCGCCGTGAGCGCACCATTTTTGGGCTAAAAACAGACGGTGCGTTGCGCTGTTGCGACAACACAACGGCAATATTGGGGGAGGAAAATCCACACCCCAATTTGCCTCCCCTACAATTTTTATCTGTATTATTATTGTTCATTGTTCATTGATAATTGTTCATTGTTAAAAGCTAATATCAACAATAAAATTGCCGCAACTGCAAATCCACTACTAACCATGAATGTTGTCTGAGAACCGAGTCTTTCCCATAATGTCCCTGCTAGAAGACTTGCGGGTAATAGTGCAATTCCGGTGATAAGGTTAATCATCCCGAATGCTGTACCTCTCAGGTTTTCGGGGACTCTATCTGCTACTAATGCTAATAATAAGCCTTGTGTTTTACCTAAGTACAAACCGCAAAGCGCGAAGAGTATCCAGATTTGCCAGGGTGTTTGAGCAATTGCAAAACCAAAATAAACTAGAGCGAATAGGGTAAATCCGCTAATTAATAAGCCTTTACGACCTATTCTATCTGAAAGTACGCCTATGGGATAAGCACTTAGTCCATAGGTAATATTCATGACTACAAAACTTAAGGGAATTAGATTTGTAGCGATACCTATTTCTTTTGCTCGTAGTAATAGAAATGCGTCGCTAAAGTTTCCTAAGTTAAATAATAACGCTACTGCTACTAACATCCAGTAACTTTTTCCTAAGCTTTGCAAAGCATTCCACTGTAAAGGATTGCGTCTTTGATGAGAGGTTCTGGGAGCTTCTTTTACCCCAAAAGTCAGAAGTGCGATCGCTATTAATCCTGGTATTGCAGCGCACCAAAAGACTAAGCGAAAATTCTGATTTGAATAGAATAATAATCCAGCAGCAATAAATGGTCCGCTAAAAGCGCCAATAGTATCCAATGATTGACGCAAACCGTAAGCAGCACCGCGTTGAGGAGGTGGAGTGACATCGGCTACTAGTGCATTGCGGGGAGCAACCCGAATTCCTTTTCCGACTCTATCAGCGAAACGAGCCAATAAAACCCAAGCGGGAGTAGTTGCAATTGCAAATAATGGTGTAACTAAGGCTGATAATCCATATCCAGTTACAGCTAATTCTTTGCGTCTTCCCCAATAATCGCTTAATGCTCCGGAAAAGATTTTTAAAACGGAAGCAGTAGATTCTGCAATACCTTCAATTACACCGACTGTAACTAAATTTGTCCCTAAAGCAGAAACCAGAAACAAAGGTAAGATAGACTGAACCATCTTAGAGTTAACATCGGTAAATAAGCTGACAAAGCCTAAAAACCAGACATTACGAGGAAGCTTTTGAGCGAGTAGTGCTTTCACGAGTTTTTATGACGATGATGAAAAGGACAGCGACTAATGGATTTATTCGACGGATCTATATGCTTGGTGCGGATTTGTCCGAACTTATCCAGAGTATCAACTGCCGAGCCTTTTTTAAACCGTAAACTACCAGCTTCATCTCCGCCAAATTTTTGACACACTGCTTTATGGTCTTTAACTAATTGGAAATATGATTCCACAAATTTTTGGTGTACGGATTCCAGTTCATCGGGGATATTTTGAAATGCAGGACTAAGACGCTTCCACAACCGCATCAAAGTAGCATGTTCCCAAGACATCAATCCGCTAAAGTTTTCAGATTTAACGTAGGGAGGAGACATTTTGGGACGAATATCAGATTCGTATTCTTGTTTACTAAAGCTACCAGCTAGCTGCATCGATGCACCACTCGCTAACATTAAATCAGTTGCAGTTTCTAATTCGGTTTGTGCTGTTGCTATATCTCCTAACGCTAAACTGGATTCAAAACGACGCAGACAGATAATTAAGGCTTGGACGTTAACAAAAAATGACCAGTGAAATCCTTTCCAAATTTCTTGTGAATCTAACATTTTCGATTTTGGATTTTGGATTGAATTGAATTTGTCGCGTTAGTTAATCAAAAGATGAAGTGATGTTTTCACATTTTCGGAGACGTAGCACTGCTACGTCTTTACAACAGTTTCGTGTTTAATTCAAAATGTACAGTAACGCCGAATTTATTCGATAATTTGTAGGTGATAAACCCTTGACAATAAATGAATATAGGTAATGTATCCCTGTTTCTGTTGTTCAACTGCGAGTGAATCAAATGTAGGATTATTTTGCTCGTTTAACAAAATAAACATTCGATAAATCGCTAACATCAAACTTTTAACAATAGACAAAGCAGGTTGCTGACTTTCTACATGATTTACGTCAAAATGACTATCAAAATCTTCAATTTCCCAGCCTTTGATTGCTGTTTTACTAGAAGATATTTTTGCCGGAAATATATCTGGGGAACCTAATTTGTATAATTCATCTTTAATAATGACAAGTGCTGAAGAAGCATCTACTTGTTTTAGCGCTTTCAGTATCTGGCTAAGTGCTTGAGACAACTTAACTGTATCAGCTTCATTTAATCTTTCGTCAACAGGTAAATCCCAAGGAACGAGCAAATCAAGCTGAAATTCATCATAATTAGTCATGTCCTCTAAGCACTAATATTTTTAGCTTTTTTCAGGTATTAGAGGTAGATGCATCCATTTTTTTACGTAAACTAAGAGGTCGCATATCTGTCCATACTTCTTTAATATATTCTAGACATTCTTGTTTTGTACCTGTTTTCCCAGCCGATTTCCAACCATAGGGTATTTCGCGATATTCAAACCAAATTGAATATTCTTCTTCGTCGCTAATTACTACTGTGTATATTGTATCTTCCATAATCAGTTATCAGTGAACAGTGAACAGTGAACAGTTATCAGTTATCAATTAACAATTAGAATCCAGGATTATAAATTACGAATTACGTTTTTATCTCGTTCCCAGTTAGTAGGTTGGGTTAGACGCACTAGAATGTTTAATTATTAGCTAATAAATGTGATTTGTGTCGTAACCCAACATTTGTTTTATGATTCAATATGTTGGGTTACGGCGCATCTACATTTTATGATTATTATCAATATTATTCTTGCGCCTAACCCAACCTACGCAGTTTCAGAGTTAGGTATTTTAAATTCTAAAACTTTGTGACAAAAGTCTTTCCATTCGTCTGTTACGTTATCAAATATTATATTTTCATCTTTATAAATGCCGTCGGTAACAGCATAGTTTTCTTGTAAATAAAGAACATCATCATCAACAAGCTGTTTATTTTCTTGTTGATTTTCTTTCCATTGATTAAATTGACGAAATTGTTTTAATAAGTATGCTTTACAATATTTACCCATTGTTACCATAATTGTTTCTCCCTATACTATAAATCCTGCTTGTTGTAATTCTTTTGCACTGTCTTTGAAAGCTTGAATAATGTTATTTATATCTTCTTCTGTATGGGCTGTGGAAAGAAAACCTCCTTTGTCTCCTTGTCGTAAATGAATTCCTTTTTTTAGTAAATGAAATGACATTAAATTATTTGCCATTGGGGAAATTTTGCTCTGGGAATTATCTGCTGCGAAGAAGGAACCGAAGTGAGTATAAGTAAGAGGAATTGATTCTTTTTGAAAGTAATTATTTAATTCTTTTACTAATTCAGATGTTCGCTGATTTAATTTTTCTTGAAGCTGTACCCCTTCAGTTTTCAAGTGTTCTAATACAGCTTTTGATGCTGCTAGAGCAAGGGGATGTTTGCAAAAAGTGCCTGCGAAAAATGTTGTTTTGGTCTGAGGTGCTGAGTCATCGCCGTAATTCCACGTACCACCGTCAATGCTATTCATGTAAGCCGCTTTACCCGCAATTACTGACATCGGTAAGCCACCACCGACAATTTTACTGTAGGTAACTATATCCGCATCAATATCAAACCAAGCTTGGGAACCACCCTGATGAATGCGAAATCCTGTTACCATTTCATCAAATATTAAAGCTATACCAGATTCTTTTGTTACACGTCGTAATTGCTGTAAAAATTCTCTGGGTTGTAGTTGAGGACAGCGACTTTGCACCGGTTCTACTAAAACTGCGGCTAGCTGATTTTTATTCGCTTCGATTACTTTTAATGACTGGGGATTTCCATAATCAAGTACCAACACGTTTTTCGCTACATCTTGGGGAATACCAGGTGCAGCGGGAACTCCTTTGGGACTAACGCTGTTTTTCAAACCTGATTGTATCGTACGCAATAATCCACTCAACAATCCACCAGCA
>JBCBHT010000319.1:0-7727 GCA_038525335.1 Cyanobacteria bacterium J06621_15
TTAATTTAGGAATTCCCATCAATACATTCAAGGAAATTTATGCTTTTTAGCAACTCTTCTAGGAGGTTTTTTTACCGAGGGATTTGTATCTTTAAAAGCATAAATTTCCTTGAATGTATTGATGGGAATTCCTAAATTAAACCCAGTTTTGATAATAATATTAGGATTAGCTTCCGATATTTGATAATTCTGAGTTGTATCTCCCCTTCCATGAATTCCGATTAATTCTCCTTTTGGATTCAATACCGGACCACCGCTCATTCCCGGTAAAGTATCGATGGTGTAAACTAATGCGTAGCCTTCGTTAAAAGGTTTGGAAGCATTAGCACTAATTCTTCCATCAAGAAAAGTATAAGTCGATTCTGAAATCACTGCTGTGGGTTTGGGAAATCCAGCAACGTAAACTGTCGTTCCTTCGCTGCTAGTATCGGAATTACCGATTTTAGCAGGAGTGTAATTTTTATTATTACTATTAGTAAAGTTGATAACTGCTAAATCAACATTAGGTAATTTTTTTACACTGTTAACAGTATGACGCTGGTTATCAGAGGTAATAATTTCGTATGTATCTTGTCTCCCCACCACATGACCTGCGGTTAAAACGGTGTAGTTATTACCCGATTTATTAATTATCACTCCCGAACCTTTGCTATTATCGCTATTAATTAAAACAGTAATTTCTTTAGCCTGTTTTGCAATCAAAGATGAAGATTGGGCTGTAGCTGATTGCGTTTGAACTGATACAATTGATGCTCCAATTAATAATGATGAAAGTAGATGATTGTATTTCATTAATAGAACCCCTTTACAATTATCAATTGTCAATTATTTATTTACACTTCTGGATTTTTGCTTTAATTGTTCAAACAGATAATTACTATATCTCAAATCAGCAAGTCCTCCTTTTGTATCTCCAGAATATGTACGAGAAATTCCTCTCATTCCATAAGCTATAGCTGCAAGTCTAGTGTTTTTTTCTATTTTCAAAACTTGATTGTAATCAGCTATTGCTTTTTTATATAATTTCAATCGACTCCAAGCAATTCCTCTAATTAAATAAGTTTCAGAATTGCGAGAATTAATTTTCAGTGCTTGGCTATAATCTGCAATCGCTCCTTTAGCGTCTTTTATATTAGAGCGAGCATACCCTCTCTTGATATAAGCTTCTTCATAGTTGGGATTTATTTTTATTGCTTGACTATAATCAGCTATTGCATTTTGATAGTTTCTTAGAAGTGAGTAATTAAAACCTCTTTTTAAATAAGCTTCTTCATAATTAGAATCTAACTTTATTGCTTGAGTGTAGTCCTCAATAGCACCTTGATAATTTTTATTTTCAGACTTTTTACCACCACGAATAAAATAGTCATCTGCTGTCAGTGCAGAAACTTGTTTTTGAGGTAAACTTATTCCTAAATCTACTCCGACTTCTACCGACTGTCGGATAAAAGTATTGATGGGAATTCCTAAATTAAATCCGCTTTTAAGAACAGCAATTGCGGGATTTGAAGCAGAAACTTCAATATTCGTATCTCTAATATCTGCCCTTCCATGGATTCCAATTAATTCACCTTTTTGATTCAAAACTGCTCCCCCGCTCATTCCCGGTAAAGTATCGTTACTGTAAACTAAACCGTAACCATCCTTGAGGGGTTGAGAAGCGTTAGCAGTAACTTCACCCTTGGTAAACGTGTAAATTGAGCGAGAAATTGCAGCAGTTGCTTGAGGAAATCCTGCGACAAAAGCCGTTGTTCCTTCTTCGCTGCTATCGGAATTACCAATTTTTGCGACCGGATAATTTTTATTACTGCTAAATTCAGCAATCGCTAAATCCACCCCTTCAACTTGTTTAACGCTGCTTTTATTAAGTGAGTAACGTTGATTATCAGAAGTAACTATTTCGTAATTCTCTTGCTTTCTCAACACGTGAGCGGCTGTTAAAACAGTATAAATATTCCCTTGTTTCTTGATAATTACACCGCTACCGTTACTGTTCGGACTATCTACTAATACAGTAATTTGTTTAGCAATTTTATTTACTTGATTTAATGCTTGTGCTGAAGCAAATTGCGGTTGTAAAAATACAATTGAGATTCCAACAGTTGAAGAAGCAAGCAGATAATTCAATTTCATACAGTAAACTTTCAGTTTTTATGTATTCATGCAAATGCACCATGACCAATTACCCATTACCCATTACCAATTACCTAATTAATCATCGCAATTAACTTCATAACTTCGTTATAAGAACTTTTATCTCCTCTCAATTGATAAAGATTTGCAGATTTTTGTAAGTTGTTTACAGCTTGTGGTTTATCTCCTTGAAGAGCGCTTTTAATCCCTTTATACATGTAGCCGTCAGCATCATTAATCACGTATTTAATTGCATTATTAATATCAGCTAGCGCTCGCTGTTGGTCTTTTTGTTGGATGCGGATGATTGCACGGAAAAAATAAGCTTTATCTAGAGAAGGGTCTAAACTTAAAGCTTTATTTAAATCAGTTAATGCTCCCTGAGAATCTTTTTGTTGAGCTAAGCGTATTGTGGCTCTACTTGTATAAGCACTAGCATAATTAGGATTAATCAGAATTGCTTGCTCGTAATCAGCTAATGCTTTTTGAATGTTTCCATTTCTGCTGTAAGCGTCTCCTCGCAAGCTATACATTTCTGAATCTTTTGGATTAGCTTTAATTGCTTTTGTAAATGAATTAATTGCTGCTGGATAATTAGTTGACACTTGAAAAGCTAAAGCTTGAGAAGCATGTGCGTAAGATTGATTTCCTTGAGCGGCTAATAATTGAGAAGCTTTATTAAAAGTAGAAACTGCTCTTTCTGTATCCCCAAAATTGTAGTGAATTACAGCAAGTATTAGGTGAGGAAGCGCATAATTTGGAGCAATATTGATAGCTTGATTTACATCGGCGATCGCACTGATTTTGTCTTGGAGTTTCAAATGGGTAAAACTCCGACCCATATAGGCATAAGCATCGCTTGGTTGAAGGGATATACTCTTGTTATAATCCGCGAGCGCTCCCTTTAAATCTCCGGAACTAACGCGAGTCATTCCCCGTTCGTTATAAGCATCGGTATCTTTAGGATTGAGTTTAATTGCTTCAGAAAAAGCCGCGATAGCTCCCGGATAATCTTTTTTCAACATCCGCATCGAACCTTGGCTTCTAAAAGCATCACTCTTATTACCTTGCTCGGAAAATAATTGAGCAGCTTTCTGTAAATCCGCAATCGCTTTATCATTTTCTCCAGTATTTTGTCTAGCTTCAGCCCGACGGTAATAAGCAAAAGCATATTTAGGATTTATATTAATAGCTTGATTTAAATCTTTGATAGCTCCTTGGAAATCTGCTTTATTTCTTTTCTCAACACTTTGTAGATAAAAATCGTCAGCTTTGGGTTTAGTAGCTGTAGGATTACTTGGTTGAGCAGCAACATTTTCTGTATTTGAGTTAGCGGTTTTAAACTGTTTTGTAAAAGTACTAATCGGAATGCCTAAATTTCTCCCAGATTTGATAATAATATTGGGATTAACATCAGAAATATTGAAATTTTCAGTAGTATCTCCCCGACCGTGGACACCGATTAATTCACCCTTTTCATTTAATATCGGACCACCACTCATTCCCGGAAAAGTATCGATACTATAAACTAAAGAATAGCCATCGCGTAAAGACCTAGAAGCATTAGCAATAATCCGCCCATCCATAAAAGTATAAAGCGCATTAGAAACCGCCGCAGTAGGTTTAGGAAAACCAGCAACATAAGCAGTAGTTCCTTCCGTAGAATTATCGGGATTACCTATTTTTGCAGTAGCGTAATTTTGATTGCTATTAAATTTGACAACAGCTAAATCAACACCTTTTAACGGTTTAATACTGCTTTTATTCAAACTGTAGCGCTGTCCATCAGAAGTCACGATATTATAATCGCTCGTTCCTCTAACCACATGAGCAGCCGTAAGAACAGTATAAGTTTTTCCAGAACGCTCAATAATAACTCCACTTCCAGAAGAATTTTCATTATCAATTAAAACAGTAATTCCCTTAGCCATCTTCGCCACATCTGCAGAAGATTGAGCAACAGCAAACTGTGGCTGCACCAACATAGTTGATACAGTAATCATCACAGGAGAAAGCGCGTAATATAGTTTCATTTTTATCAGTTACCAGTTATCAGTTATCAGTTATCAGTGAGGATTTAAAAATTAGGAGTTAGGAGTTGAAAATTACTCATTACTTCTTACTTCTTACTTCTTACTTCTTACTTCTTACTTCTTACTTCTTACTTCTTACTCATTACCTTTTCTTCCACCTTCTCCATCGGAACAGCCCAACTCAAACGAACAATCTTTTCGTGTAAAACCTTATCTACTTGCTCTCCCGACTCAAATACAGAGGGGATATCCCATAATGGAAAAGCGTGCATTCCATTTACACCAACAACTTCACCGTTCTGGTTCAATAAAGCGCCACCGCTCATTCCTTTACGAATATTATTGGTGTAACCGATTTGATATCCACCCTGTAAAGCTTTGTCTAGAACCAAAGAAACCTTACCAGTAGTCAGTGTCAGACTATCTACATCAGAATCATCTTCAGTAAAAGGAAAACCAGCAGCAACGACTTTTGTCCCGACCATAGGATTTACCCCGATAGACGAAACAGCATAATTTTCAGTTTTGGTGCGAAACTGCAATATTGCTAAATCATCACCTTTTGCAGGAGCAACATATTTTGTTTCAGCTTTCCAGATGCGATTATCAAAAGTTTGAATCTGAAAAGGAGCTTTACCCGCTCTTAGCACATGAGCATTCGTCACCACCGTGTAAACGCAACCCTGTTTTTTCAACAGAAATCCCGTTCCTAATATCTCCTGAGACATCACCTTTACAGAAATCATCTTCGCTCGATGGTGCAGTTGTTGTGATGACAGAATCGATGGTTTTTGAGCTTGAGAAGTTGAAATTTGATTATCTTCGCACCCAGAATTACTACTTTGATTAGTACTTTGAGCCGAAAGAGTGCAGCATAAACTCGACACAGACAGCACAAACGATAAGCAGCCAAAAAAGCCAATAAATTTCCATCTGTGTAGCATATTCATAAAAGCGTCACAGACCCAACTAACAACTAACCACTAACAACTATCTTTTTTTGGCTTCATCACTACCGCTTTTGAGATACATTTCAAAATCGACATCAACAGAATTAGCGCTTTCGTTAAGCACCATTCCTCCAGCCAATCCACGTCTATCTAATAACCTGCGGATAGTCGCTTGAGGATTGCTCCCAGGTTTGAGAGTAAATAAAACAGTGTCGCTGGTACAGCCAATTCCTGGACTCGGAGTCGCACACAATACAGGCTGTCCTTTCAAAGTATCGGCAGTAATATATCTTAAAATACCGTGGTCGTAGAACCTTTGAAACTTGTTCGATACCGCTCCACAGCGTTTTCTTGGTGTCCACGGTGGTGGAAAATAATTGCTAATCCAGCGAACTATCGGCACTTTTTTGCCATCTTGAGTGCGAGCGAAAGTTGTAGGAACAGACTTATTCCTGTACGTGCTTGTACCGCAATAAAAAGTTGCACCTCCAGCATAAGAAGGCTGATGATTAACCACCACGGCAGAAAATAAACTCAAAGAAGCTATAGTAGCTCCACTGAATGCTCTTGCAAGTAAACCCAGTTTCATAAATCAGCGCAGCTTAACAGCGTGAATTCGACTTTTGTGTTAACTTTCCCAGCTACAAGTTTTGCTCATAGCATTTCGGATTATGCCTAGATATATCACTGTTTTTACAGATTTTTTAATAAAGATATTGTTAAGAGAAGTATTTTACTAGTAATTACACTGGAAACAAAATAATCTTTGTTTTTGTATAAAAAGTAAAGATTTGAAAAGTTTTTATAGGTCAACCACGCAAGAGTTTGTATGTATTTACACTTAATTATTAGTTTTAAATAATGCAATATTAATTTATTTCGGCAGTTTTCTCTGAAAAAAGCACAATCATGGTTTGTAGTGACCAACCCTTTCCCTGCGAGAAAGCTCCGCTATTGAAGCACAACTACGAACCCATAAATTATTATTGAAAATGCTACAAAGCATAGAAGATAGCCCGCAAGTTACCCAAAAAATATCGAGTCAAGGATATATAGCTGCTGAAAAAAAGCATAATTTATCAGAAAATAAAATGAATCTTCCTTAATAAGCATTTTCCTATGGATTTTAGATTATCGAATTTACATCAAAGACCTGAATCTAAAATTCAAATTTCACAGTCTACAATCTAATCAACGAGAAAGGGATTCAAACTATATGGCTAAAAATATAAAATCACTTTTTCAGAAACTACAACAGAGTTGGAATGTTATAAACAAATGGTTTTTAGACACACCTCAAAGAGCATTAATCACAGCTTATGAAGCGGCTTTAAAAATTCGAGATATTGAAGATACGCATTTTAATGGTCAAAAAATATCTTCTGAATCAACAGAATATACAGCCAACGTTTTATCATATTGGCAAGCAGAACTGGAAAAAAATCTCAAAAAAATTAACTTTAGACTAGCAGAATTTCAGCGAAGTCGTTCTTTATTAACTGTATACGATAAAACATTTTTAGATAAACTAAAGTTTATTGATGAAGTAACCGCAAAATATGCAGTTGAAAAAGAATTTCCTTCATGGAGATTAGCAGTTAATTCAGAATCAAATTCACAAAATCGGGAGAATTATAGCGAAATAGATTATTCTGATATAGAGAAAATGAAAGTAAGACCTGTCACAGTTAAAACAGGTTTATTTCCGGGTTCTATTACTAGAAGTTTTCAAAAAATAATCAAAGAACTATCTCCACGCGCAGAAGAAAAAACTGTAAAAGACTTTCAAATTGCCAGTAAAAGAACAAAAATTGCTTTAAAGTTTTTAGCCACTTTAATAATAGTACCTTTTATCACATATTTACTACTAAAAAATCTATTAATTTATCCAATAGTAGAAAGAATTAGAACCGATGCTACTACCGATGCATTTCTAAACACTCATATTGAAAAAAACGTTCTGCATGAATTCAAATTTTATCAACAAGACCAGAGATTTAGAAATTTAATCCTTCCAGCCCCATCTTTATCACCAGCAGAAATACAGCAAAATCAGAAACAAAAAGCCATACAAATAGCCGAAAAATTTCACCATCAAAACAACAGCGTTATCAGTAACGTATTCGCTGATTTAATATCACTAATAATATTCGCATTTATCATTACTACCAGCAAAAGAGAAATAGCAATATTACAACTGTTTATTGATGATAAAATATACGGACTTAGCGATAGTGCCAAAGCATTTTTAATTATCTTATTAACAGATATGTTCGTCGGTTTCCACTCACCCCACGGATGGGAAGTACTACTCGAAGAAATAGCAGAACACCTGGGTATTGTACCCGAGAGAGACATAATATTCGTATTTATCGCCACATTTCCCGTAATCTTAGATACTGTTTGTAAATACTGGATATTTCGTTACCTAAGCCGTATCTCACCATCAGCATTAGCCACATTTAAAGAAATGAACGAACAGTAATTGGTTCGTAGTTGCGCTTTAGCGCCAAAAATGTTGAATAATAATTAGTAATTGGTAATATAGGAATCCGGTTTGATTTTTGTTAGCGTAGCGTGTCCGATAGGACATATGAAATTAAGTATTTGT
>JBCBHT010000320.1:0-7657 GCA_038525335.1 Cyanobacteria bacterium J06621_15
CTCCCAATTCCCAACTATTAATTGTTAACAGTTAACAGTTAACTGTATGTCCCTCCGGGACACGCTACGCTAACACTGATAACTGTTTAAGGTACAATCAACACCGGACAAGGAGAAAGATTAATTACTCTATTAGTAACGCTATCGTGAGAACCTTCTTCAGTTAATCCCAATCCCCGACAACCCATAACGATTAAATTTGCTTTGGTTTCATCAGCAACATCGCAAATCACAAATGCTGGTTTACCTGCTTTTTCTATAATTCCCGCTTCTACTCCCTGGTTGAAAAAGAAATCTTTAGCATCTTGAAGTAATTTTTCAACCTTTTTGGGTGACTTCATCGCATCACTGCTAGGTTCTTCTTCTGATGTCGCTTGTTCCACTACACTTAGTAGTATTAGATTGCTTTGATAAGTTTGTACTAAATTGACTACAACTTCGGCTGCTTCCCATGTTTCCCGACTTTGATCTACCGGAAAAAGAATTGTTTTGAACATCGGATTTCCTTGTGACCCCTTAACTCTGTAAAATCTTTATAGTCCTATTTTCAAACACAATAACAAAAAGGCGAACGGGAGAAGCTCAATAATGTCCAAAAAATCTTTAGCAAATTTATCTAAAAGCGAATTACAAGGAAAACGTGCTTTGGTAAGAGCAGATTTCAACGTTCCTTTGGATGAAAATGGTAATATCACTGACGATACGCGCATCCGAGCAGCTTTACCCACAATTCAGGATTTGATTAGCAAAGAAGCTAAGGTGATTCTAACCAGTCATTTTGGAAGACCAAAGGGTGAAGTTAAGGATAAATTGCGCTTAACACCAGTAGCAAAACGTTTGTCTGAATTGCTTGGTAAAGAAGTCTCTAAAACCGATGACTGTGTTGGTGACGAAGTTACCAAAAAAGTTGGGGAATTAAATAATGGAGACGTACTTTTATTAGAAAACGTTCGTTTTCACGGTGAAGAAGAGAAGAATGACCCCGAATTTGCCAAAAAATTGGCATCAAATGCTGATTTGTATGTAAATGATGCTTTTGGTACCGCACACCGCGCTCACGCTTCTACTGAAGGAGTAACTCACTATCTCAGTCCTTCTATTGCAGGATATTTGATTGAGAAGGAACTACAGTATTTACAAAATGCTATTGAAAATCCTCAGCGTCCTTTAGCTGCAATTATCGGTGGTTCTAAGGTTTCCAGTAAAATCGGTGTAATTGAAACTTTACTCGATAAATGTGACAAACTAATCATCGGTGGTGGAATGATTTTCACCTTCTACAAAGCTCGTGGTTTGAATGTTGGTAAGTCTTTGGTGGAAGAAGACAAGTTGGAATTAGCGAAAAGCTTGGAAGCTAAAGCAAAGGAAAAAGGTGTAGAGTTATTGTTACCTACCGATGTAGTTGTAGCTGATAACTTTGCTGCTGATGCTAATTCTCAAACTGTAAGCATCGAAAATATTCCTGATGGTTGGATGGGTTTAGATGTTGGTCCCGATTCTGTGAAGAAGTTCCAAGAAGCTCTTGGTGATTGCAAATCGGTAATTTGGAATGGACCTATGGGTGTATTTGAATTCGATAAATTTGCTGTTGGAACTGAAGCAATTGCTCGTACTTTAGCAGACTTGAGCAAGAAAGGTGCTACTACCATTATTGGTGGTGGTGATTCTGTAGCAGCAGTCGAGAAAGTTGGTTTAGCAGACCAAATGAGCCATATTTCTACTGGTGGTGGTGCTAGTTTAGAATTACTTGAAGGTAAGACTTTACCTGGTATTGCAGCTTTAAATGATGCTTAATTAGCTGTTAGTTGTTAGTAGTTAGTGGTTAGTTGATAATTAACTATTAACTATTATTTACTGTTCGTATTTTGTAGGGTGCGTTATGACTTCAGTCTAACGCACCATTAATTTAATGATTAAATGTATGTTTTGAATTTGTTTGAATTTAAAATCAAAAAGTATAGTTAATAGTGCAATTCTAAACATGCAATTTAAATGGTTGGAATGGGCAGGGAAAATTCAATCTGTTGCTCAAAAAGGTTTACTATATTCTAAAAATCCCTATCAAATTGAAGATTATCAATTATTACGCAATATTGCAGCCGAAATAATTTCTAGTCATACTAAAATTGAACAAAGCGAAATCTTAGATTTATTAATAAAAGAAATTGGATATCCTACACCAAAAGTTGGTATTTCTGCTGCGGTGTTTGAAGATGATAAAATACTTTTGGTAAAAGAAAGCTCTAATGGTTTATGGTCTTTGCCTGGTGGATTTGCAGAAGTTGGTGAGTCTCCGGGAGAGGTAGCTGTAAGAGAAACTTTTGAGGAATCGGGATATCAAGTTAAACCTATGAAATTAATATCTGCTTTTGATAATAATAGTCCCAAACACGGACATACACCTTTTCCTCAAGGTCTTTATAAATTAATTTTTCAATGTGAAATTATCGGTGGTTCACCAACACCAAGTATTGAAACAGAGGATGTAGAATTTTTTGCTGAAAATAATATTCCTCAATTATCCATTAAAAGGGTAACACCAATACAAATTAATCGAATATTTGAACATTACCGCAACCCGGATTTACCTGCGGATTTTGATTGATAATCAAAAAGATTTATGGCTTATTTGTGCAAAGGGATGTTATAAAAATAATCAAAAAATGAAATCGAAAGTACTGAAAAATAGACATTTATAAATCATTTATAATTTTACGGGTAAGATTATTTTAATTGTAAGCTGATGCAATCTAAATGGTTAGAGTGGGCACAGAAAATTCAAGCTACTGCTCAAAATGGCTTGACGTATACGAAGAATGTTTTTGACATCGAACGCTATCAATATTTACAGCAATTAGCAGCGGAAATTATTGCAAGTCATACAAATATTGAACAAGATTATTTACAAGATTTATTTGCCCAAGAAACGGGATATGCTACTCCTAAAGTAGATGTCAGAGGTGCAGTTTTTCAAGACAATAAAATATTGCTGGTGAAAGAACGTTCCGACGGTTGTTGGACTTTACCCGGTGGATGGGCTGATGTGGGAGAATCACCTAGTGAATCTGTAGTCAAGGAAATTTTAGAAGAATCTGGGTATCACACAAGAGTTACAAAATTAATTGCTGTTTACGATAGAGATAAACAGGGACATCCACCTCATCCAAATTATATTTACAAATTATTTTTTCAATGCGAACTTATTGGAGGTTCTGCTTCTACGAGTATCGAAACTGAAGATGTGGGATTTTTTGCAGAAGATAATATTCCAGAATTATCATTAGGTAGAATACTTCCAAATCAAATTACTAAATTATTTGAACATTATCGAAATCCAAATTTAATGACTGAATTTGATTAATTTACTAAGAAAGAATATTTTTTTTATTACTATATAAACGTTTAGAAATATTGTCTATCAAAAGTAGTACTTAGCTTCATATCTATTACTTTTGATAGATTGGTTATTAATAGAAGGCTGAGATATTTGTATACGGGTTACAAATAATCTAAAAACAAGAGAAATAGACATTTTATTGTTTAAATAGACTGAACCTCAGCATATTTTTTAAGTAATTATGCTAATTGAGTCAGTAATATTAAGGTTTGTAGCAAGGATTTTATTTCTATAGATAAAGATTGAATTCCTTGCTAAAAACCTTGTTTTTTGTTGGTTCAATTTGGTAAAAACGGCTCGCTCAAATGTACGAGGACAAACAATATATGGATTCTGAGTTACAGCTTTTTCACACCGATTCTTTGCTTGAAAATCAAAATCCTTTAGAAAATTCTTTTCCCGGTCAAATAAATATCAGTCCTGCTATATCACCATTGAATAATGATACCGATATTGGGGGTATTGATATTTCTAATTCGATGGATACAGATATAGACAGCGACCTCGTTACAGATTTAGATAATCTCGGTGATAGTCGCGATTCAGATAAAATTACCGGAATTGAAGATGCTGCTATGGTTGTGGGAGCGTCGATTTCAGTTTCTGATTCAACTTCTCAAAGTAGTGGAGGAAGTTTTTATTATGTTTCTCCAACGGGTAGCGATGAAAATTCGGGTTCCAAAGACCAACCTTGGAAAAGTATTGATTATGCTGTTAGCGAAGACTCTCCTATCGTTCCGGGTGATACAGTTTTAGTTGAACCTGGTACCTACACAGAATTGATTAGTCTTGGAAAATCCGGTAGCGACTCCCAGAGAATTACTCTGAAAGCGAATGGTGATGTGACATTACGTGACCCAGACCCAAACAATGGTGGTTTTCCCGAAGGTGTGATTCAATCACCGGGACAAAGTAACTGGATTATCGATGGTTTCCGGATAGAGAATACATCTTGGGCTGGAATCTCTTTAAGTGACGCAAAAAATATTACCGTTCAGAATAACGAAACTTATCAAACTGGAAGTTCTGGAATTATTGCTTTACCCAAAACCTTTTTTGGAGGTGGAGAGGAAGAGGTAACAGGAAGCAATGTCAAGATACTTAATAATACTGTCGAACGAGCTAACTGGAAATGGGATGGTCCTGGAGATAATGACGGTGACCAAGAAGCATTGAGCATCTGGGGTGTTGATGGTTTTGAGGTTGCAAATAATACGATGATAGATGGGAAACGAGAAGGTATGGATATTAAAGTTGGTTCTCGTAACGGTTTGATTCACAACAATTCTATAACTTCTCAAGCCTTAATTTCCGGTACTTACGACGGTTTTAGAGGTGGTGCTGCTATCTATGTAGATGGTAATCGTGCTGATTCGTTTAACCTCGATATTTACAATAACGAAATCTTTTCCAATACCGCTGACGCAATTTTTATCGCTGATGAAGTTTCCAGTATTGGAGATGTTTCTGACATCAATATTTACAACAACGTTATTTATGGTAACGGAAGACGACTTGAAAACGGTGGTGCAGGAATTGCGATCGCAAATAATGTTGAGGATGTAGAGATTGTCAATAATACTTTTGCAGATAATGTTCAAGGTATTGTCGTCAATAACAAGAATCGTGGGTACAACCCTCGTAATATTGTGGTTCGTAACAATATATTTTCTGAAAATAGTTTCCGAAATGTATATGTAGAAAATGCAAGTAACGTAACTTTAGATAACAACTTATTTGTAAATACAGAGGAATTTGCAGATAAAACCGAAATTCTGTATGACAGAGGGGAAGGAGTAGCGAATCTCAACGTTTTCGACAATGATTTAGCAGAATCGGTAGATTTTGTGAATCCGGAAGCTAATAATTACCGACTTACATCTGCTTCACCAGCGATTGATATCGGGTCTTCTGCAATTAATGACTATGCAAATCTGGATAAAGATGGAAAACAAAGAAGTCAAGGTGCTGGAGTTGATGTAGGAGCTTATGAGTTTTAACAAATAGAGTTTATTTTGATTTAGCTATTTCAACCAGTTAATAAAAATAGCAAGCAATATCGAACCCGGTTTCATGAAGAAATCGGGTTTTTTGTTTAGCTTCATCAAAAATATAGAATGCTTAATTTATCAGTAAAGTCACTGAAATCAGCGTAAATTCATTATTTTTAGCCTTCTTTAATATCGCTTTTTTAGACCTGAAATTTCAACTTATACAAGACAACATATATATAATTCGGTTTTTTCACCTATTAAATATAAAAGATATATCAAAACATTTTTAAATTTCAGACATTAAGCCGTTTGTATATTTGACCTTAAATAAGTGCTTGTTCTGAAGGAATATATTTTTTAAATAGTTAAGATTGCCTTAATCACAAAACTATTGCGATTTATAAATTTTTTATCCTGATGAAAACGTCGTATAAATTTTTATCTGTATAAATAAAAAATTATTACCGCATAAAAAAACAAAGCACTTAAAAAAACATTTTTAATTATGAACTTAATAGCTAAATCCAGCATTTTTTACAAATTGCTGTTAATTTATGCTGTTTCAAAAATCGCTTTTAATCACTCGAAAAAATTAGGGTCAACATTTTCAACCTTGGGAGTATATACAAATGGATTTAAATAATTCTAGTTTAAAATCTTCTACATCTGAAATTAAAGTTAATTATAAAGGTTTTTCTGAAGATGAATATGGTGCAAAAGCTCAACAAGCTATCGAATATGCAGCAACTATCTGGGAAAGGTGGATACAGTCAGACGTTGCGATTGAAGTTGATGCTCATTGGCTAAATTTAGATAAAAAATATAACGTTCCTGGTGTCCTCGCTGCAGCTTCACCATATAGCTTTAAAAGAAATTTTGATGGTGCAACCGAGGATAATACCTACTATGCTATATCATTAGCCAATCATTTAGCTGGTAAAGATTTAAACGGTGATACAGCAGAAATAGAAACTGAGTTCAACAGCAAATTTGGTAAACAATTTTATTTTGGTACTGATGGTGATACACCAACAAATAAATACGATTTTGTAACCATAGTTTTGCATGAATTTGTACACGGTTTTGGATTAACGGATTATATTTATTACTATGATAATGATACTAGAGATAAGAAAGAAGATGATGGAGCTTCTTATGGTAAAACAATTTTTGAAAGCTTTATAATTAATAGTAATAATCAAAATCTCAGTACATTTGCTGGTAACTCTAAGGAGTTAGTAAAACAATTAACTAGTAAAAGCCTGTTTTTTAATGGTGCTAACGCTGTAGAAGCTAACAATGGAGAAAAAGTAAAGCTGTATGCACCTAGTAGATGGGAATATGGCTCAAGTATTGCTCATCTTGACGAGAAAACATATCCCAAAGGTGGTACAAATTCTTTGATGACACCCCGTTTAGGCAAAGGTGAAGCAATTCACAATCCTGGTGCGATTACTTTGGGTATTTTAGAAGATTTAGGCTGGGATATTAATGAAGTTGAAATTCCTGCTACCCCACAACCAGAAATCCCTGCTACCCCACAACCAGAAACTCCCACTACTTCACAATCAGAAACTCCAGTTACACAAGCAAACGCAATCAAATTTGAGCAAGAAAATATAACTTCTTACGCTGGACAAGATAAAGATTCTGTCTTTGATATCTCAGATAACAACCAAGAATTAACAATTGCAGGAAACGGTTGGAAGAAACTTGCTTTCGATTATAAAGTTACAGAAAAAACGATTTTAGAATTTGAATTCAAAAGCGATGTTATTGGAGAAATTCAAGCAATCGGTTTTGAGACTGATGATAAGCTCAAAGGTAGTGATAAAAAGCGAGCATTCCAATTAGAAGGAATTCATAAATTCGGTATTAGTGACTTTAAAGAAGATATTACCGGACAAGGTTGGAAAACCTATCAAATTACTGTCGGAGATTACTTTCAAGGTGATTTCAACTATCTCACCTTTATCAACGACCATGATGTTAAAAATCCTGATGCAAAAAGTCAATATCGCAATTTAAGAATATACGAAGAAGGTCAACAGCTTCCTCCCGTAGAACCTCCAGTAACTCCACCAGCAGAAACTCCAGTTACACCACCAGCAGAAGTTCCAGCAACCCCACCAGCAGAAACTCCAGTTACACAAGCAAACTTCATCAACTTTGAACAGGACAAAATCACTTCTTATGCTGGACAAGATAAAGATTCTATCTTGAATATTTCAGATAATAACCAACAAGTAGAAATTGCAGGGAACGG
>JBCBHT010000321.1:0-7635 GCA_038525335.1 Cyanobacteria bacterium J06621_15
TCAGTTGAGATCTCATTTTGCTCAAATAGCTTGATTATCTCATTTTCCTTCTCTCCCATTTCATGCGTTTGCCCTGGTAGATGATGGTCGCGAGTACGCCTATAACTTGGAACAGTTTTTAGAAGATAGATGGCGATTGAGCAATACAAATATCAAATTGATTTTAGATCGTGGGTTAGCATTAATCTTACTTGATGGGTTAGATGAAGTAGCCGGAGAAGCAGGGAAACAAATTACCAGAGAAATTAAACGGTTTGCCCGTTGTTATCCTCAAATTCGGATAATAGTAACTTGCCGAACCCAGAGCCAAGAATCGAAATTTGATCGCTTTGATTATGTAGAAGTAGCAGATTTTAATGAGCAGCAAGTCAAAGCATTTGCAACACATTGGTTTGGAACAGTCTGTACAGATATAGAAGAAGAAAAGACAAAAGTAAAGGAATTTTTGTCACAGTTATTCTTAGAAGAAAATAAACCAATTCGAGAACTAGCTATTACGCCGATTTTGCTTAGTTTGACTTGTGCGGTTTTTCAGCAAACAGGCAAGTTTTACTCCAAACGTTCCAAGTTATATGAAGAAGGATTGGAATTATTGCTGGAAAGCTGGGATAAATCGCGAGAAGTGGAACGTGATGAGATTTATCGAGATTTATCAGTAGAGCGCAAGTTAGAGCTATTAGGGTATTTGGCAGTGACAAAGTTTGAACAGAAACAGTATATTTTATTCGAGCAAGCAGAATTAGAGGGGTATATTGGAGAGTTTTTGGGAATTGAGCGACGGGAAAGTAGAAACGTTTTAAAAGCGATCGAGTATCAGCATGGGTTGTTAATTGAAAGAGCTAGAGGGGTTTGGTCTTTTTCTCATCTAACTTTTCAAGAGTATTTAGTTGCTAAATGGTTTGTAGATAATTCTCACCTGCAAAACTTAGTTGACTTTATTACCACTAAATCTTATCGCGAAGTCTTTTTATTAGTGATTGGAATAGTGAATCATGCTGAAGAATTATTACAGCAAATGAAAAGGAAGATTGATACACTTATAGCCTCAGATAAAAAATTACTGAGATTTTTAGATTGGAATACTCAAAAATTATCTTTAGTAGATATTAATTATAAACCATCATCCATAAGAGCTTTTTATTTCAAGACTAATCACTGCTCGGGATTGAATCTAGGTATTGATTTGGCTTTTGCTATTGATACAAAATTAAAAAATGACAGTAGTAGTGGTAATTTTCAGGAACTAAATGCTGACATTAACATACAGTTTCCTTCTCCTCCCAATAGCGAACTTTATGTAGACGAATTGCTAGATGCAAATATCTCCCAAATTTTTGACTTTTATCCCAATACCTTAGTTGCTCGATCTTTTTTGGGAGGGATAAATTCAAAGGATGAAGAGTTTAATGCTGCATTTAAAGAAGTTAGCTCTAAGCTTCCTGCAAGAGATAATTGGGATAAAGATGGAATGTTATGGGTTGAGCAACTCCAAAGTTTATCGATAGAGTACCGTATGATCGGTAAAAATTGGCAATTTAGCGAAAATCAAAAAGAATTACTAATACAGTATTATGATGCTAATAAATTATTAGTTGATTGTTTAAATAGTGGCTGTATTGTAAATGATGAAGTTAGAAAAGAAATTGAGGAAACATTACTATTACCGATCGCCGAAATAGAAAAACGCAAACAATCAAATTCTTAAAATACTACAAAAATAAGTACCGATCACCATATTTGTAGATAAATTTAGAATATTAGAGCTCAATTTAGCAAAAGGTAATTTTAAATGATCGATCCTGCGACTATAACCGCCACAGCAACTGCGATCGCTGCTGTTATCTTCAATAAAGCCATTGAAAAAGGCGGAGAAAACTTGGGCAAAGCTGTTTTTAACAAAGCCAGTCAAATTGTTAGTACAGTCCGAGATAAGTTCAAAGGCATCGGTATGGAAGGAGTTTTAACCCAAGCTAAAGAAAATCCAACCGAACCCAACCAGCAATTTTTTCTGCAAGCATTAGAAATGCAGATGAATTCCGATACTGATTTTGCCAATAAGCTGAAAGCCTTGATTGATGAAATTAGTTCAGATGAAAAAGCAAGTACTACATTTTTCAAAGGGATGAAAATCAAAGGAAGTGCTGAATTAGGCGATCTTGAGATGGAAGCAAAAGATGGAAATATAGAAGCAGTAGTCGATGCTGAAATTGGGGGGGATTTTAAAATGGGTAATATCTCCATGAAAAATAATGGTTAGAGTAATTTAGTTCTATATGCGATCGCCTTATGACTTTCAACCCAATTGACCAAAATCAAATAATTGCCGAAATAAATTTAATTCCAGAGGATAGGCGCAGGGAGTTATACGAGTTAATTCATCAATTTAGAATCGGTTTAGATCAACAAAAGCATAACCAAGATGAAATTATGCAGTTTGCTGGTAGTTGGTCAGATATGCCTGAAGAGGATTTCAGCGATTTCTGTGAAGAAATAGAACAACGTCGCCAAGCTACTTCCTCACGGAGATTTGATGATGAAACCTTGTTTACTTGATACCGATATTCTTTCTCTGTTCTTTCGCAATCATCCCAAGGTAGTTGAAAATTGCAATTTGTACTTACAGGAATACGAACAATTGAGCTTTAGCTTGATTACTTACTATGAAATCCTAAGCGGTTTGAAACATCGGGATGCCAGCAAACAACTTGAAAAGTTTCTAGCATTTTCAAAAGTGAACCAAATCGTCCCTTTAACAGAGGAATCGGTAAAAGCATCCGCTGAAATTTATGCCGATCTGAGAAAAAAAGGAACTCCTGTTGACGATATTGATTTATTAATTGCAGGAGTAGCGATCGCAAACAATTTGGTCTTAATTACCCACAATCAAAAGCATTTCGGTAAAATCGAAATATTACAATTGAAAGATTGGACATCATAGACAATTTCTCTCAAGCTAACAGGCGATAAGTATGAGTGATTCTCGAAACCCAGAACAGCCCTCTCAGAATATCTTCAGTAATGTTTCCGCTGAGAATATAACTACTGGGGATATTACTCAGATTTACAAAATCGTTGTCAATTTAGACCAGATTCCCAAACCACAAGGAATCCCTCAGAATATTATCTCCAGCAGTACAGATAAATTTGTCGGACGAGAAAGAGACTTAGAAAACCTCAATCAACAGCTACAACGCCATAACCAGGTGGTAATTGCTGCGGTTGAAGGTATGGGGGGAGTTGGCAAAACTGAACTAGCTATTCAATACTCCTTACTCAATTTACAGTTAGAAACTTATCCAGGGGGTATTTGCTGGATACGCGCTAGAGAACAAGATATTGGGTTACAAATAGTTAATTTTGCTCGTACTGATTTAGATTTAAACCCCCCAGATGATTTAGAGTTACCAGATAAAGTTCGTTGGTGTTGGAAACGTTGGAGAGAAGGAAATACCCTCATAGTTTTGGATGACGTTAAAGATTACAGCGATATAAAACCTTATCTACCGCCACAACAATTTCAATTCAAAGTCTTAATTACTACCAGATTGAAACTGGATTTGCCTAGTTCTCTATATTTAGCAGTTTTATCAGAAGCAGATTCACTGCAATTACTCAGCCAATTAGTTGGCGAAGAAAAAGTCGAGCAAGAATTAGAAACAGCTCAAGAACTTTGCCAGCGTTTAGGCTATTTACCCCTAGCACTGCAATCAGTAGGGCGATATGTGAAAGAAAATGATATTTCCTTGAAAGAAGAACTGGAACTTTTAGAGACGAAAGGATTAAGCCATCCTTCAATGGAAGTTCCAGAGAACGATCCTACTTGGACATCTTATATTCAACGTGGAGTGGAGGCAGCCTTTGAGTTGAGTTGGGAGCAACTAAAAAAGTTTAAGTTGACTCAGGAATTAGGTTGTTTATTAAGTCTATTTGCTTTAGCTCCTATACCTTGGGAGATAGTAGTTAATGCTAGTTCGGACAAAGATGTAGATGAATTACGAGCTGCCAGAGTTAAATTAGAAAAATTTCATTTAGTACAAAAACTGGAGCAAAAAAAATATCAACTACACCAACTTATTCAAGAGTTTTTTGAAGTTAAATTTAAACTCCAAGAAAATAAACACAAATATCAATTGAAAAAGCTATTTTGTCATGCATTAGTAGAACAATCCAAGTTATTTTATGCAAAAAATATTTCCAACTTTAGTTCATATATACCTCATACTATAAAAGCAGAAGAAAAATTTAAAGATATTTGGCTTGAAAATAAGAATATTGAATTAGCTTATTTGGGTTTAGCAAAATACTACGATAGTAAAGGTGATTACAGTCAAGTTGAAATTTGGAGTGACAAAGGATTATTAGTAGCTCAACGAACTGATAGAATGTATAATTTAGCACTTTGCTATGAAAAAAAAGCTATTGCTCAACGTTGGTTGTCAAAATTTGAAGAGGCAAAATCTAATCTTCATAATTCTCTTAATAATCTACCCTTACATGAAATCCCCAAGAGAATTGATATTGTAAATGAATTGATACTGATATCTATAGATGTAGGAGAAAATGACAAGACATATGAATACTATGAATTAGTTTTGGATTTACTAAAACAATATCCTTATCCCAAAGGAGAATTAAAAGCATTATATGGAATGACGCGAAGATTTATACAAATTAATGATTATAAAAAATCTAATCAAACTCTTGAACGAATAATAGAAATTTACAATAATCATTTAGTAGAAGAAAAGTACAAGGTGGATTATGCTTTTGCATTGAAAATGCAAGGTCAAAATTTGGCTGATCAATCTAGAAACGAAGAAGCACTTGAATTAATTAGTAAAGCCCACGAAATCTTTAAAAACTCAAAACACGAAATGGGTTTAGCTTGGTCTTATTATAATTTGAGTATAGTTAAGTTAAATCTAAATGAAATTGAAGATGCACAGAATTACATAGATGAAGCCTTAAAATTTTTTAAAAAGTTATCAAGCCAGACGGGACTAGCTTGGTCTAAATATATTGAAGGCAGAATAAAGTTTAGACAGCAAAAATGGGAATTGGTACGTGAGTGTTATAAAGCGGCATTAAATGAATGGAATAGTTTTAAGTATTCGGGGTTAGCTTTTACATTTGAGGGTTTCGCACATCTCGCTATTGTAGTAAAAAAATATGAGATTGCTGCACATATGGTTGGGATAGCTGATAGTGTTCGTGGGCAGACTGGAAGTAATTTGCCACCCGTAGATCAAATGGAATACAATCAAAGTCTAAATAAAGCAATTAAAGCTATAGGTAGAGAAAGATTTGAGGTCGCTAGAAATTTTGGATACAAAATGTCTCTAGAAAGTGCAAAACTTGAAGCTTTACAAATATAGTTTTATTTTTCATTTAACTGACTTGTTTTGTTTGGAGTTTGTTATTTTTAATTTATAACTTCAAGAAGCTAGTCTTTCACTTAAATGTTTAGTTAGATCACTTGCAATAAAGTCAAGGTTAGTAGATTACAACAATTCACATATTTATTTTGAGTATTTGCTGTCATAAAAAGTGAATAAATGAGTATAGATAAAGGTAAACCAGAAAATTCTCCAGACACCAAAAATAATCAAGATTTATTAAAAGATATATCTGCCAATGATATTAAGACTGGTAATATTTCTCAAAAAAATGAAACAACAAATAATTTCATCAATATTTTCATTTCAGGCAATGAATCAATCTCTTCTGAAACAAAAGCTATAATTTCAGCTTTATCTCCCATCCTCGCTCAAATAAATCCAAAAACCATTCAACAGGCTTATCAAAAATCTCTACCTCCCGATGCTGAATTATGGGATTTAGAATCAAACAATATTACAGCAATCTTAACCAAGCTGGATGAATTTAGAAAATTACCAGATTTTGTCGGACAACTAACCCAGGATGCCGATATTTCGGAAGAAATCCGCGAAAAAATCAAGCATTACGCCAAGAAGTTACCGCCAAAAAAGCCTCAAGAAAACAAAATTGATAAGCCTCCTAACAATTGCCCTCATATATTAGAATCTTTTGTACTGTTTACTCTCAACTCTACTGAGAATAAAGATCGATTCTTACTAAATGCTTGGCTAATTCAAGACAATTCTTTGGAAGATATCTCTAAATTTCAATCTCTCCTCAGTTCAAACGAACAGCAGTAAGGTACTCTGTGTAAATTAAGTGAGATTCCTGCAACAACCTGCAATTTTATCCACAAAGGTCTGAGATACTTACGAGGTAAGAGATATAGCCTAGTAGTGGAGTTTTTTCTTCCTAGTCACTTGATGCTGACAGATGTAGATCGCTGGCAAATGCTGGTTGCTGGATTTGAAACAACTCTGGGAACAAAATATCCCGTGAGAATGCGATCTCTCGAACGCCTCGATCTAGATTATTTGGATTTTAACTATAGTCAATGGTGCGATCGCTGGGATCAAGTAACCGCAGTTTTAGATGAGTCCTCGGTATTTATTGACTTCGAGCATCTGTCAGCAATGGATAACTTTAGTTGGAAGTCTTTGAAATTTAAGTTAAGTGACAAAATTGGACTTAAGGTAAGTTGTCCGCCGCCAAAATCTAAGCTAGAGGAATTATTCAGGGCAATCCTGATGGCTGCTACTCCTATTGCCATTTGGACAAGAAGGGATTTAGCTGATTGGGGTTGTTTAACGGCGATCGATGATTTTTTGAGTTGTAAACTATTAAGTAATTTATGCGAATCAGTAAGAATGCTGCGGGAAGAAGCGGATGCCGATCCAGAAGAACATTTTGGTTCGCATTTAGCTATTCTTTGGGAAGATCCTCATCGCTTAACTCCTGATGTCATGGTCGAATTAACGCCACCCGAACTGTAAACCGAGGTTAAATTTACAACATGAATGACTGGAAAATTTTTCAAGGCAATAGCGAACCTCACGATCGCATTTCGGAACTTCCCGAACCTCCTAGCTGGCGTAAGTTTATCAATACTGATCGGGATTTAGAGCTATTAGAAGCAACCGATAAAAAGTGGCAAGCATTTTGTCAGAGTCAGTCAGAAGAGGCAACCGAATCAAGAGATTGGCAGCGAGGCAAGAATTTTCGTATTCATTCCGATGAAACCAAAGCCAGAAATGATTTTGTCAACTTGGTTAATGCTGCTCTTTACTTGAGAAGACCGTTATTAGTTACTGGCAAACCAGGCACTGGAAAAACTTCTCTGGGTTATGCTGTGGCTTACGAATTAAAGCTGGGACAAGTATTACTATGGTCGATTACGGCAAGGTCTACTTTACAGGATGGACTTTACCGCTATGATGCGATCGCTCGTTTGCAAGATGTACAACTTAACAAGATAGACAAAGATATTGGACGCTATATTCAGCTAGGAGCATTAGGAACTGCTCTTTTGCCTGCTAAACGTCCTCGTGTGCTGATAATTGACGAAATTGATAAGAGCGATATTAACTTACCCAATGATTTGCTCAATTTATTTGAAGAAGGCAAGTTTGAAATTCCCGAATTAGCTCGCATTGCCAAAGAAAAAAGTGAGGTAGAAGTCCGTACCCATGATGGTTTTGATGTTCCTATCAGGTCAGGTAAAGTCTCCTGTCATAATTTCCCCCTGATTATTTTGAC
>JBCBHT010000322.1:0-7633 GCA_038525335.1 Cyanobacteria bacterium J06621_15
GAAAGTTTAAGAGTTCGCAAGTTTTTTTGTTCCTTTAATTATTCACACACACACGTCATGAATTATCCCATCCCAGACAACCCCCAGGAAATTTTTGCTATGAAGCAACAGCCGGTTGATGAGGAACTTGTTGCTGTAGCAATAGCGGGAGTAATAAAATTAGTCCGTTCTCAGGGTCAATCATTAGAAGAATTAACAAACCAAGTTTTAGCTGAAGATGCCGTTCTTGATAAACAGCAACGTCGGTGGCTTAGCCAAGTCGTAGCACAGGCTTGGAATAATATTTAATAAATTGGGAATTGGGGGTAGGATTTTGGATTTTGGATTTTGGATTTTGCATTTTGAATTGAAAGTTAGGAGTTAGGAGTTAATTATTTCTCCTTGTCTCCCTATCTCCCCATTACCCATTACCCATTACCCAATCCCCCATTACCTAACTTCAGCATTCAATTGCGAGTGCAAAAGTAAGCCGTATTCTAATCCTTCGACTACTGCTTGATAAGAGGCTTCTAATATATTGTTAGAAACTCCTATTGTTGTCCAGCGCTGTTTTCCATTTCCTAGTTCTACTATTGCGCGAGTAGTGGCTGAGGTTCCGGTATGTCCATTAAGAATCCTGACTTTATAATCTGTTAGTTCAAATGTCTGGATTTGAGGATAAAATTTGACTAAACCTTTGCGTAAAGCTGCGTCTAATGCTGCAACCGGTCCATTTCCTTCGGCTGCTTCCCAAATATCTTCATTGTTTACAGCCAGTTTAACTGTTGCCAGAGCTTTGGTTGTTTCTAAGACTTTTCCTAAATCACAGTGAATTTGAAAACCTTTGACTTGGAACCAGGAAGGACGAGTTTGTAAAGCTTCGCGCATCAATAATTCAAAACTAGCTTCTGCCGCTTCAAATTGATATCCTTGACTTTCTAATTCTTTGAGACGCTGCAATATTTGCCGTGTCGCTGGATGGTTTTTATCAAGTTCAATTCCAAATCCACGAGCTTTAATTAAAACATTGCTGACTCCCGCTTGCTCGGAAATAACTATCCGACGACAGTTTCCGACTTGTTCGGGTTCAATATGTTCGTATGTTAGGGGATTTCTTTGCACTGCTGAAACATGAATACCCCCTTTGTGAGCAAAAGCCGAACGTCCGACAAAAGGAGCATGATCATCAGGAGCAAGGTTAACTACTTCACTAACAAACCTACTGGTTCGAGCAAGTTGGGATAGCTGGTTATCTTCAATACACTTATAACCCAGCTTTAATTGTAAATTTGGAATTAAAGAACAAAGATTGGCATTACCGCAGCGTTCGCCATATCCGTTAATTGTACCCTGTATCATTCGGACACCTGACATTACCCCAGCTAAAGCATTAGCAACCGCCGTATCCGCATCATTGTGGGTGTGAATTCCTAGTTGAATGTGTTGGGGACAACTTTCAATTACTGATGTAACTATTTGAGAAACTTCATGAGGTAAAGTACCACCATTTGTATCGCATAAAACTAGCCACTCAGCACCAGCATCTACAGCAGTTTTTATAGTTTGTAAAGCATAATCCGGATTATGTTTGTAACCATCAAACCAGTGTTCGGCATCGTATATAACGCGACGACCTTGACCGCGAAGATACTGTATGGTATCACGAATCATTTCTAAGTTTTCTGCTAAACTTGTTTTCAGACCTTCGGTAACATGTAAATCCCAAGACTTACCAAAAATAGTTACCCACAAAGTATTTGCAGCCAGAATAGCTTGCAACATTGGTTCGGAACTTGCTGTTTGGTTCGGTCGTCGGGTTGAGCAAAAAGGAACTATTTGTGCTTGTTTGAGTGGTTGTGCTTGCAACTGCCAAAAAAGCTGTACGTCTTTAGGGTTAGCTCCGGGCCAACCACCCTCAATGAAAGGAATTCCCAGTTCATCTAGTCTTCTTGCGATACGTAATTTATCTTCCAGCGAAACTGATAAACCTTCACGCTGAGTACCATCTCGTAGCGTGGTGTCATACATCCAAAGTTTTTGTGAGGAATTTACGGTCATAATTATAGAGAGTAGAGCAGTAACTGAAGATGGCAATGTGTCAATATACAACAATAATTTGCCAGTTTGGTAACGTAAGATGCCTGTCCTTTTAGTTTAAAAAGCGACAATACTGTGTATGCAATCTAGCTTTGTTGCAGTTTGCAGCAAAATGGCATTGACCTTTATTGCGACAATGAATACAGTAATTAACAATTAACCCGACAGCAGTGCAAAGTAAATCAAAACGCAATCACTGTATAGTTCAAGTAATTCGGTTGCTGTATTCCTTATTTTTCCGGTTGCAAAATTTCTGACTTCTATCAAGAAGCTTGTTTCTCAGCTTTATTTTGAACTCCGGAAAATAAGAATATTAAAAAGTAAGAATAGATACCATTTAGTTGATTAGGAGATAAAACGCAAATGGGTAGATGGACACCTTTAATTTTGATGGCTGGGGGCTTAGCAATTTTGCTAGGTACATTGTTGGGTATCAACTTCCCTATGGACGGACGTAACGCAGAAGTTCGTGGTAATAGGAGAGAATCCCAAGTCCTTCCAGCTAATATTAACGTTAATAGCACTGAAGCTAATGGCGCTAGTGGGTCTAGAAATGGCTCAACAGCACAAAGCGGTTCCAATAGCGCTCAGAATAACAATACCACTAACCAAAGAACTATCCAGAGTGCGCCAACAACAACCGCTCAAAATAGCGGTTCATCGACAAGTGGTTCTACTACCAACGCACAATCATCAAGCAGCAGCAACAGCCAAAGCCAAACATCTGGTAATAAAGCCCCTATCCGCGCTTTATGGTAAGAAATGCTAGTTAAACAGCATTTTGTCGTTAGTTATCGCTTAACAACTACCAATTATCAGTTATCAATCGAGAAAGGTTATTTGTAAAGCAAATATTAAGGAATGAAGGTTAATTGAGGATTTGCTCTTTTTAGAGTGAATGATTTGGTACTTTTTCTGTCAAAAACCGGCGTTGCAATAATCTACCAAACTTAATATTTGTTTTACAAATAGTCCTAGATTAGTAGTTATTTGTTACTAGTTAGTAATAACTAACGACTAATGACCGGCTGACTAATGACTAGTGAGATTTTAATTATAGGTGGCGGTGTTATCGGCTTAGCAACAGCGATTGAGCTAAGACTGCGCGGTGCAAAAGTCACCGCTATCAGCCGAAATCGAAAAGCAGCAGCAGCAACAAAAGCAGCAGGAATGCTTGCACCTTCTGCCGAACGAATTGCCGATACCGCTATGCTGGAATTGTGTAATCGTTCTTTATATTTATATCCAGATTGGACAAGAAAATTATCAGAAATTACAGGTTTAGATACTGGTTACTGGGGCTGTGGTATTTTAGCCCCGGTTTTTGGAGCAGAGGGAGCAGGGGGAGTGGAGGGAGCTAGGGGAGAAAATATAATTTCTTCCTCTACTTCTGTTACCATCTCTTCTGGCTCTTCCCCTTCTTCCCCGTCTTCTGCTCAATGGTTAGACAAACAAACAATTCATCAATATCAACCAGGATTGAGTAAAGAAGTAATCGGGGGTTGGTTATATCCTGATGATGCTCAGGTTGATAATCGTGCTTTATTTCAAACTCTTTTAAATGCTGCGGAAAATCTTGGTGTTGAAATTCAAGAAGGTATTGCGGTAAAAGGAATTATTCAGCAGCACGGAGAAGTCAAAGGTTTGCAAACTGATGCTGGCACACTTTGCGCTGATAAATACGTGTTAGCAACAGGTGCTTGGTCTAACGAATTATTTCCCTTACCTGTGTGTCCCGTCAAAGGACAGATGTTAAGCCTCAAAGCACCACTTGAAACCAAAGATTTATCTTTAAATCGAGTATTGTTTGGAGAAGATATCTATATCGTACCCAGACGTGACGGAAGAATAATTATCGGTGCTACTTGCGAACAAGTTGGTTTTACTCCCGGAAACACACCTGTAGGTATTCAAGCTTTACTTCAAGCAGCTATCCGACTTTATCCCCAACTGCAAAATTATCCCATCGAAGAATTTTGGTGGGGATTTCGTCCTACTACTCCTGATGAATTACCCATTCTTGGTAAAAGCTGGTGCAAAAACTTAATATTTGCTACCGGTCATCATCGTAATGGTATTCTGCTAACACCGATTACAGCAAAATTAGTCGCCGATGTAGTTCTAGAAGAAACAGAAGAAAAATCCGATTCGTTACTAAATCACTTTCATTATTCGCGCTTCCATAATTCAACACCTAAATCTACCGCTATGTTTACTTCTTCGGTTAATTTTTCCAAAGGTAATATCTCTTCAGAATCTTTACAAAAAAACGGCATCACTAATTCATCAATTCAAGACTTAATTCAAGACATTGAACTAGACACCAAACTAGACAATAAATTAACTATCGCAGGTAAAGAATTTACATCTCGTCTGATGACTGGTACGGGTAAATATCGAAATATTGCCGAGATGCAGCAGAGCGTAGAGCAAAGCGCATGTCAAATAGTTACAGTTGCAGTACGTAGAGTGCAAACCAACGCTCCCGGACATGAAGGTTTAGCAGAAGCATTGGATTGGAATAAAATTTGGATGCTACCAAATACAGCAGGATGTAAAACTGCAGAAGAAGCAATTCGTGTCGCTCGGTTGGGAAGAGAAATGGCAAAAATTCTCGGACAAGAAGAAAATAACTTCGTCAAACTAGAAGTAATTCCCGACGCAAAATATTTACTTCCAGACCCCATCGGTACCTTACAAGCAGCAGAACAGCTAGTAAAAGAAGGATTCGCCGTACTTCCCTATATAAACGCCGACCCAATGCTAGCCAAACGCTTAGAAGAAGCAGGTTGTGCCACGGTAATGCCATTAGCAGCACCGATTGGTTCCGGACAAGGATTGCAAACCACCGCAAATATTAAGATTATTATTGAAAACGCCAACATTCCAGTAGTAGTAGACGCTGGAATTGGTGCCCCATCCGAAGCAGCCCAAGCGATGGAAATTGGCGCAGACGCTTTATTAATTAACAGTGCCATAGCTTTAGCAAAAAACCCACCCGCAATGGCAAGAGCCATGAGCATGGCAGCAGTAGCTGGACGTTTGGCATATCTAGCCGGAAGGATGCCAATGAAGGATTACGCAAGCGCTTCCTCTCCGTTGACGGGAACGGTGAATTAGGGAGTTGGGGATTGGGGATTGGTAATTGGTAATTGGTAATTGCGGAAATTGCGGTCTTGGGGGTTTCCCCCAAGAGCAAATTTCCAAGACAGGTAATTGGTAAGAGGGGGAGACAAGGGGACAAGGAGAAATAATTATTAACTCCTAACTCCTAACTCCTAACTCCTAACTCCTAACTATTCTCAATTTCGATTTCTATATCTTTAGGAAGAGAGCGCTTACACTGGTCATGTAAAATAATACGAAGAGAATAATAAGGATGTTATTTATGCCCTATACCACAGAAGAAGGCGGTCGTTTAAATAATTTTGCTAAAGAGCCAAAGGTTTACAAGGCTGAACCCCCTAATAAAAAACAACAAATAACTTATCTTGTGCTGGGAGTTGCTGCTGCTGCACTACTCGGTGGTGTATTTTATGTTGCCTTCTCAGTTTCTAATGCTGCTGCTTAACAAAAGATAAAAAGAAAAATTTATTTACTTTTGGTATAACAGGTTCCATTTTTTTAGGGAGCCTGGTTTTTTATTTGTTAGAATGCCAGAGATTAATTCATCGTATAAAATAAAACGCCTTCCTCAGTAAAACCTGAAAGAGCGGATTTTTCCTGAACAGCCCGATTTTTACTTGAAAACCGTAGTCATAGTCACAACTAAGGTTGCTGCTTATAAATACCCATTTTTGGGAAGGTAAACTGCATTTGGCTGATGATGAGCCGCTATGAGCTTAAATGATACTGTAAAATCGAAAAATTCTGGTTGGAACCGGCAAGCATATCACCGCTTGAAACTTGCTTTGGGTCTCAACTTGCGAAGACAAATTTTCATAGCGGTATGTGATGATTTAAACCTGAGAAATCAGGTGGCTGCTCGTTTACATTCAACTTTGGCATATCCGGTGGGACAGGTTTTGTATCAGTCAATCGATACACAATCTGAAGCTAGTACTCCAGCTTATCCGCGATTGGTCACTCTCAGGTTGAATTTAAATGACCCAAATCCCATAGCGCAAATTAATCAATGGTTAGATAATTATCCTCCACCAGTTGTCGGTGGTTCTAAAGATGTACCGGGGAAGGCTTTACCTGCTCCGTCATTTCAAATGGTGGGTGCGGAACATTTAACCAGACAACCTGTTGCAATTCAGCGTTTATTTTTACATTATTTACGTTTAACAGAACAGCAACTATCAAGTCAAACAGAGAGCAGATTTTTAGAATCGAGCTTATTGCTATGGGTTCCACGTCCGTGGTTGCGTGCAATTCAGCAGTCTGCTCCGCAATTTTGGAGTTGTCGAACGGGTGTATTTTTGTTTGCTGGAGAGCCAACTCCAACAAGTCCAAACAGAAACGCACCAAGACGTTTTGACCTACAGAGAAGCTTAGATTTAGACTCTGTTGAAGAACCACTCATCAACGAAGAATTAACGAACCCTACTACCAATTTAAATTTTGGAGACTTAAATTTTCCCCAATCTGAAACCCCAGTAGATTCATTAGAAGCACTCTCAGATTCGCTGGAACCAAAGTCAGATAATCCTCTAGCGCAATTAGAAATATTTACTCCTGGAATGCAGCAGGAGGAAAATACTGAGCTAATCAGCAAAAGTAATTCCAGTAATATTGTTCCACGACCGTCAGATTTACCTCATATCAGCAAGGAGTTAACTGAATTAATACTGACAACTATTAGCACTACGATAGTTGACAACCCAGGAGAAAATTCTCAAGTACAGCAAATTTTACAAGACATTGAGAATTTACATTCAAAACAAGCTGACGAAAAAGAAATTGGGGCTGCATATTATCGTTTAGGAAATATATATCGGGTTCGTATCGAACAGGGACAATCAACGTTAGAAAACTTGATGGTGGCAATTTTGGCATATCAAGAATCAATTTCTTATGATGATTCCTCTCCATCCGTCCCAGATGTATTGAATGATTTAGGTACGCTCTATTGGATGCTGTACCGTACTCCACCCAATTCTGAAGAAGGTCCATCTTATATAGAGCAAGGTATTGAATTTTACGAATTAGCTCTGAAGTTAATTTCACCAGAAAGCCATTCGGAAACCTATGCTAGAGTGCAAAATAATTTGGGTACAGCTTATGGTGATTTAGCTCGTTTTAATAATCCAGACCAAAACTGGCAAAATGCTGTGACAGCATATAGTGAAGCTCTCCGGTTTCGTACAGCGGAAATGGAGCCATTAAAGTACGCAGCTTGCCAAAATAATTTAGGTACTGCTTACTGGCATTTGGCACAATATAACCAGCCCGTCATTAACTTAAAGCAAGCGGTAGTAGCCTACGAACATGCAGTAGTTTACTACAATTCCGAGCAAGAACCTTTGAAATACGGCATGATTCAAAACAATATTGGCACAGCTTTCTGGAATCTTGCTCAATACGACCGAGAAGTAGAATATTTGCAATTAGC
>JBCBHT010000323.1:0-7573 GCA_038525335.1 Cyanobacteria bacterium J06621_15
GTCCCTGTGATTGCTTCGTTTCACTCCGTTCCACTCGCAATGAAAATGTGTAATTAATTATGTTTAACTACTTATTTTCTGAAGGGTCAACACCAAAAACTTGCCATTTAGAATTACTTTTAGCAAACTGTACTAACTCCATTCCCGTACCAGCACCAATAACTAATAAATTAGCTTCATCGGATAGCTTAGCTCGTAAACAAGCCAAAACCATTTGATGCATTGCTTGATAACCAGGTAAAACCAATGGAGCCATATCATCATATTCAGTACCCGCAATCGGTGCATTTTTATCAAAATCAATATTTTGCTTGTTCATGAACTTTTCACTCCTAACTCTTAATAGAAAGAGAGGCTGAAGAATTATTAACTCTTACCAATTACCAACTACCAATCATCAATTATCAGTTACCTAATTCCTAACTCCTAACTCCTAACTTACTACTTACTACTTACTACTTACTACTCACTACCCCAACCTTCTCACTCATAACTTCCTGACGTAACTTACCAATCCAGTCACTAATCCCATCCTTGTTTAAACGATAAGCCAAAGGATTAGCAATTAACATCGCAGTACTTTCATACAAAGTCGCAATTTCAATCAAACCATTTTCTTTCAAAGTTTTTCCCGTAGCGACAATATCTACAATCGCTTCCGACATTCCCGTAATCGGTCCAAGCTCCACAGCACCATAAAGCGGTATAATCTCCACAGGGAAATCCAGACTTTGAAAATAATCGCGAGCCGAATTAACAAACTTAGATGCAATTCTACAATTAGCAGGTAAATCCAAAGGTGATTTGTAAGGACTAGAAGCTTTGACAGCTACCGACATTCGACAACCACCAAATCCTAAATCAACTAAACGTGCTACCTGTGGTTTCTTCTCCCGTAATACATCATCACCAACGATACCAAATTGAGCTTGTCCGTATTCAACGTAAACCGGTACGTCGTAATTTCTGACCTTAATTCCTCGAACTTTCCCACTAGCATCCAATATTTGTAATTGACGATTTCCCGAATCAAGAAAAGCGCTAAAATCCAACCCCACAGATTTCAGCAAACGAATACTCTCTTTGAGAAGTTCACCTTTTGGTAGTGCAACAGTTAGCATGATTTTGGATCTTAGATTTTGGATTTTGGATTGGAAAATTAAGAGTTAGGAGTTAGCGGAAAGTTTGGGGTGTCGGTTTCCGTCCCCAAAACTTTCCAAGACGGAGTTATGAATTAAAATCTCTCACTATCTCCATATCTTTCTACCTCACCATCTCTAATCAACCTACCACTTATT
This sequence comes from Cyanobacteria bacterium J06621_15, assembly GCA_038525335.1. Classification (GTDB taxonomy): domain Bacteria; phylum Cyanobacteriota; class Cyanobacteriia; order Cyanobacteriales; family Nostocaceae; genus Rivularia. Next base: position 1,299 of record JBCBHT010000323.1, read on the forward strand.
AATCCAAAATCTAAAATCTGTCTTGGAAAGTTTGGGGGGAAGAACATCTACACCCCCAACTTTCCGCAAAATCCAAAATCAAAAAGATGCGAATTTTAATAGTTGACGACGAAACCGAACTGACCAACCCTTTAACTCGCTTATTAACTCGCGAAGGTTACAGGGTTGATGCTGCTTTTGATGGTACAACCGGGAGCGAACTAATACAAAAAGGTAATTATGATTTATTTATTTTAGACTGGATGCTACCGGGGAAAACTGGCTTAGAAATTTGTCAGCAATTACGACAGCAAGGTATCACAACACCGGTATTATTTCTGACAGCAAAAGATACTTTAGATGACCGAGTTGAAGGTTTAGATGCAGGTGCAGATGATTACTTAGTAAAACCTTTTGAGCTACGAGAATTACTAGCAAGAGTTAGAGCTTTATTGCGTCGTGCAGGTGTAGAAGAATATACTAATGCAAATCAAAAAATTATTGTAGAAGATTTAGAATTAGATTCTCAAAATCAAATAGCTTACCGTCAGGGAAGAGTAATTGAATTATCGGAAAAAGAAAGTCAGTTACTGCAATATTTAATGGAAAATCCAGGGTTACTGTTAACTCACGCGCAAATCATGCAAAACTTATGGGAAGAAGACGAACAACCGAGCAGTAATGTGATTGCTGCTTTGGTTCGTCTTCTGAGAAGAAAAGTTGAAGTTAGAGGTGAAACCCAATTAATTCACAGCGTTTATGGAAAAGGTTATCGATTTGGAACCGGTGAAAATTAATCTTTTAACTAATAATTACCGAACTTCTACAACTTCTTTCACAAAAGTATCTTCCGTAGACAAAGGCTTTTTACTGCGTAATTGCTGTCGAATTTGTTGATAAGCAGACGGTTTTACTCTTTCCATGATTCCTTGAAGCGGTTTAGCACCTTTCCCAAAAATCTTGAATCCCATATCCTCGATTAAATCTTCTAAATAATGAAAGCTAAAACGAGTTACACAAGTACCGGGAGCAATAGCTGGAGGTAAATTTATTTTATCCCACTTCAAATGTTCATATATTTCTGCATTCATCTGGGATGCTGTTGGTAAATCTAAGTTTCCTTTCGCATATTCTGCTAACCACCAAGACCCTATTTCAGATGTAAGCTGACAAAAGAAACTTAAACCATAACCAATAAATCCAATATTAGGAACATCAGGATTTATCAAATTACGATAGAGATGAAAACTACCTTGTTCATCTTTAACTAAACGACGATATTTTTCTTCTAAAAAAGGTATTTCTTGACGAAATCCGGTACCAAAAATCACCACATCAGCCTGCAATTTTTCACCTGAATCAAGTTCTAAACCACCAGGAATATATTTTGCAATACTACCCTTTTTCGCTTTAATTTTGCCCGAATATACAGACTTATAAAAATTATCGACTTCTAAATTAGCATTACAGCCAAGACTCACATTCATTAAATCTGTAGGCATCATTTTACAAGCATCCAGATTAAATTGTTTGCGTAAAATCAATTCATTAAGTCGCCAAAATGTCCATACCAAAGGTTTACCTAGACTATGAAGCAGTTTTTCAACTCCTTTCTGCTTGCGATAAGGAAGCCAAATTTCAGAAAAACGTGTCAATAAAATATCTTCAAAATGAATTTTGTTAAAGAAAAATTTGGGAACCTTCCAAAAAGCGCGACGGAATAACAAAGTAGAATCTTCAGCTGTATTTGCTGCAAATGTCGCAATATCACAAGCTGATTTACCAAAACCGACTACAACAACTTTCTTATCTTCAATTAAAGCAGGACTATTACATTCACTTGAATGCAGTACCTTTCCTCCTGCTTTAACAAACTCTTCTTTCCCAGGAAAACTCGGAATTTTAGGATTATGAAGCAAACCGTTGCATACTAAAACAAAATCAAATTCATGCTGTTCTGATTTAATTTCATGTCCATCATTAGTTTTTGTACTAACTATCCAAACTGAATTTCTTCTCGAAATATTGCTAACTTCAGTTTGAAAATAAATTCTTTCGCTAACTCCAAAATTATCAGCATAAGACTGCAAATATCTGCGTACTTGCTCCCCATTTGGCCATTCTGGATAATCCTCCGGCATGGGATAATCTGTAAAACAGTATGTATGACGGCTATTCTGAGTTTTCACATCTGGATAAACCATCGACTCTTCCCAAACACCTCCCAGACCAGGTTTTTTCTCAAATACCGTAACGTCAAAACCGTCTTCCAAGAAAGTTTTAGCCGCAACCAAACCGCTTACCCCAGCCCCAATTACGCAAACTTTTTTAATAGCCATATTTTTAATTTACGTAGAATAAATACCTGTTTCGCGAAAGCAAACTCTGCTGCAAAAAAAACAGTAATTTTACGTATATTACACTATGCTTTATTATTTCTTTATTATTTTGTCAGTATATTTAATGAAGTTTTGGTAAATCATTAAAAAGCACTGACTCTGTAGAGTAGAGCTACTAAGCCCCCTAAATCCCCCAATTATGGGGGACTTTGAAAACTCTTTTTCCCCCAATCTTGGGGGTTAGGGGGCTAGGGACACCCAAACTTAGATAGATAGTACTTGTGTGTACACCGTAGTTATTAAGGGAGAGGGGTGTCCAAAGGATGGGATTATCTGTTTTCTCCGAAGAGTTGGGAACCATTTCAAAACTCGGGGGAACCCCAAAAACAACAAATCACTACTCATATAAATAATCGTTTCTTTATTCAAGCTATAGATTTGTTCTGTTTTTGGGGTTTACAACCTTCAATAAATTATTGATAAATATTTTATTTTCTCGCTAAATTAAAACTATTCCGACATCGGAACAGTAAAAATACAAATCGAGAATATCTGATGATTATTATTTATTCCTGTATCGGAACAGTAGTTCAAACACCGGATTATTCCTGGTTCATAAAAAACTATTCCGACATCGGAACAGTAAAAATACAAATCGAGAATATCTGATGATGGTTATCTATTCCGATATCGCAACCAAAGCTCAAACACGGAAATGATTCCACGTTCATAAAAAACTATTGCGGTATCAAATTAGTATTTTCAAAAATTTTTCATATCCGACTTGGATTATCAATTCCGGTATCGGAACAGTAGATAAAACATTTACTGTAGCTAAATTACAACTATTTAAAATCAAAACTGTGAGAAAATTCAAAAGCTGGCGATCGCCATTTCACACTACAGCAATTCCACGAATACAATTTTGAAAAATATCTGACATAAAATTAATCAGTGAAATAAGTCTTTAATTCATGGAAAATCATCAAAATCCCAAACCATACGACGCCGCAGTACTCGGTGGTCAAAATCAAGCTCCGGAAGGTGCAGCAGTCCTCGGTGGAATAGAAGGTGTAAAGCTGAGGTTAAATAATGAAAATCCAGAAGTAAGGATAAAAGCGCTTCATCAAGCTTTGAATTATGGAGAACCGGGTTTGGATTTGATTATCAAAGCTTTAGAAGACGAATCACCACAAGTTCAAATCAAAGCTCATTCCTTATTAGTTCCTTTATGGGAACAGAAGGTGAAACAAGCATTAATTGAATTTAATCCTTATAATTTGAAGCTTGAAGCAATTGAAACTGTAACTGTAAACCGTTGTGGTGAGATAATTCAACGACAGCAGCATTTAGCTAGATACTTTGTGGAAGATTTAGTTAATGGTATTAACTTAGAGATGGCTTATATTCCTGGTGGTACTTTTTTGATGGGTTTAGCAGAAGATGAAAAAAGTCCTTTTGGTCGTGATAATGAAAAACCGCAACATCAAGTCACAGTAAAACCCTTTTATATAGGGAAATTTAACGTAACCCAAGCACAATGGAAAGCAATAGCCGAGTTACCTAAGATAAAGCGAAAATTAAAACTAGACCCTGCTTATTTCAAAGGAGATAATCGTCCTGTAGAAAGAGTATCCTGGCACGATGTGATCGAATTTTTTTCTAGATTATCGGAAGCAAAAGGAAAGAAATACAGATTACCAAGCGAAGCTGAATGGGAATATGCTTGTCGAGCGGGAACTGCTACACCATTTCACTATGGGGAAACAATAACTGGTGAATTAGCAAATTATGGTGCTAGCTTCACCTATGCTTCGGAACGCAAAGGAGAATGCCGAGAACGAACCGTCCCGGTTGGACAATTTCCTCCCAATGCTTTTGGATTATACGATATGCATGGAAATGTATGGGAATGGTGCCAAGATAACTGGCATGATAATTATGTAGGGGCACCCACAGACGGTAGTTCATGGATTACTAAACCATGGAATGTTATTTTTGGAAGTCCCTTTATGCGAGTATTGCGTTCTGGTTCGTGGTTCGGACTTCCTCATTATTGTCATTGCGCTTGTCGCTTTTATGATAATGACGAATTTGAGTTGATTCCCAGCTTTACAGATGACCGACACCTTATTAAAAGCAAGGTTGGTTTCCGAGTCGTCTGCGAAATCTTTTAATCTCAACTTCCTCACCTTAATTATTCCCTCAGCATTCCGAGACTGTAAAAAACTATTCCGATAGCGGAATAATAGAAAAAATATCTTCTCTAAAACCTCTTTCCTCTGCGTCCTCTGCGTCCTCTGCGGTTTTTTAATTAATTATCTTTCTGCTCCGAGAAAAGATTAATTTAAACCTTGAAAATGTTGGGTTTCTCTCCGTTCAACCCAACCTACGAATTTTAATTTAACTAAAACAAAATTAAAACGCAGTTAAATTATTTCTGTTTCTTTCTAGCTTCCATTTGTGCTATTTTATCCCTTAATAATTTTTCTGTTTTTTCGGTAGCAGCTAATCTTTTTAAAAGCCTTTGTTTTCTTTGTAATATTCCTTCCAGATACTTTTTAAAACAACTCCCATCAATTACTGATTGGATTCTTCTATCTTTTTCTTCATCAGACATAGGTGTACCGCACATTGCAGTCAGACCTAATTCGTCTAATCTTTCCCATCTTTCTAAATCTTCTTGTGTTGGCTGATATTTTTCGTTATTCATTGTGTATTTATTCTGCGATTTAATTGTTCTTCTAAGAAAATTATTGCTGCTTCTCTTGTCAAAATTAATTCTCTAGAATATTCGGGATTTTCTTCAAATCCCATGTCTAAATAAAAATTTCTTGCTCTATCAATTGCCAGTACTTTAGTTACTCCTTCAATTTCAGTATCAATTGTTTCTTGAATAATTTCTGCCATTAACCATGTAGCCGCACCTTTCTTTTTTTCAGAAAATTCTATTCCCTCTAATTTTAAACAATTCCACGGAGGAGTAGTAAATGGGTCTATCGATAGGTATTTTCTTTCTTTAGTATATGGATAAAGTTCACCTATCTGCTCGGAAATTACTGCACCAGCTTGCAAACGACCACCTATGTCTCTTACTCCTCTAAAATCGGATAAATAATTATCATCATATATAAACAATTCTGCTAAAACCTCTATTTTTGAAACGCAATCTCCAAAAATTGTTTTATTAATTCGGCTTCTATCTCCTTCAAAATATTGATTAATATATTCTTCTGCTAAGTTTATCCAACTAATTAGTTCATCTTCAATTTCATCATCTGCTCCAATTACATAAGTAAATCGGTTGAAATTTGAAGTATTTGTCATCATTTATTATTTTAAAAAAGTAATTTTATCATGAAAGTTAAGTCAATAATGGTTAGTCTATTTATTATTTAATAACTAAATTTAGGTTCATGTCATCATAATTACTATGAACAAAATAATCATTTATCAAGTAGAACAAAAAATGTTTTTAAAAATCAAATTACAATAAATGTTCTTCCCCTATCGGAACAGTAGAAAAATTCAGTTTTAATTAATCCGAATCTGAGATTGGATAAAAATGACCATCAGTTCCCCTATCGGAACAGTAGAAAAATTCAGCTTTGATTAATCATAATCTGACACTGGACAAAGGCGATACCTATGTCCTATGTCCTGTCGGACACGCTTCGCTAACGGACACGCTTCGCTAACGGTGAGCTTAGTCTAACGACTCACTTCGTGAACGCTTAACGCCATTGACGATGTGATTATAAAATTTCCCAAACTATTGATTTTACGTGGTTTTCGAGTTGAGATGATTATTTCATAGTTGAACTGGGAATAATAATTTTGCTCGAAATTCCCAAACTTGATAAAGGTCATGTCAGATAATCAAAATCCCAAACCATATGACGCAGTACTCGGTGGTCAAAATCCAGTTCCAGAAGGTGCAGCAGTCCTTGGTGGAAT
>JBCBHT010000324.1:0-7560 GCA_038525335.1 Cyanobacteria bacterium J06621_15
CCTTTAAAACCGCTTCCTGGTAGATTGAATCAAACTAAATTAGCCACCTTGGATGAAGATGAGGAGATAAAAGCACATAGTAGAACAAGAACACGAGCCAAGAAACAAGAACCACAAATAAAAGAAATTGTAGAAGCAAGAGGTTGGGTGAGAACCCCAGATGGTAAAATTATTCTTGTTGCTCATGCTCCTCAAAATTCAAATCATCAAACTCAGAATAATGCTCATAATTGCAATCAAAAACGAGCAGCAAATAATTAACAATCTATAGAATGTGTGACGCTTTGGTTTGATAAATATTGTTCGTAATTATAAATTTTAATTTTCTCACGCACCATCAATTAGTTCACAAATTAATTCACAAATAAAAATACAAAAAAACATATTTTGTATGGTGTGTAATTTAATCATTAAAATCGAAAAAACCGATATTTATTATTAAGCGTCACGCACCATCGATATATTAATCAATAATCCGTTTAGAAACCAACAACAGCAATATTGATATTATTTATTGGTTTAATAGATTAGTTTTTACTTACCTGTATTATTTCTTCCTCGGCGTTTATTCACTACATTTAATCGATTCATTTCTAAATTCACCTGCATCATCTCTTGGTTAGCTTGATTATAAGATTTCATCATTGTATTAAGTTGATTACTATAGGAATTATTACCTCCAGAGATACTCATCGCTTCTTTATCCGATAAATCGCTAAAAACGCTATTTAAATCGTTTAACAAATATTTTTGATTAGATGTGTATTGTTCGGACATGATAGATATTCCTTTTATATTTTCTCTGTTAAATTATTGCTTGAACTACATATCATTTTCTTATGCCTTGAAAATAATAAAAATAAATTAACTTTAATTCATATTGTCTATTAATTATTTACCTGAATATATTATGTGTATGGTTCATGAGTATTATTAATTTTTTCGGATTGCTTTCCTCCGAAATGACTATAATTACGTCGGTCTGCGTAAATCCTAACTACTGTTCCGATAAAGGAATATTCGTTTTTAGCATGAGTATTGCTCGCTGAGAAATATTTGGTTGAATAATCAGTACGTTGATAATTAGTATCGGGGTAGATTGATGAATCATAAAATTAAGAAAATAAATCAAATTTGTAATTTAATTTTTGCAATCACAGCTTTCTCTACGGTTATTTCCTTTAATAATCTTGTTTCCGCTCAAATCACCCCCGACAACACTTTACCCAACAATTCCGAGGTCGGAATAGAAGGGAATATTACCAAAATCAACGGTGGAACTAAGAGGGGTAGTAATTTATTTCATAGCTTTGAGAAATTTGGAATTCCTACAGGTACGGAAGCTCATTTTAATAATGCTGTTGATATTCAAAATATTTTTACTAGAGTTACGGGGAAATCATATTCTGATATTGATGGGTTGATTAAAGCGAATGGTGCAGCTAATTTGTTTTTGATTAATCCCAATGGAATTCTCTTTAATAGAAATGCGAGATTGGATATTGGTGGTTCTTTTGTAGGAAGTACTGCTGAGAGTTTAATATTTCCGAATAATTTGGAATTTAGTGCTGTAAATCCTGATAGTAAACCCTTGTTGAGCGTAAACGTTCCTTTGGGGTTGCAGTATGGAACTAATCCCCAAACAATTGTTAATCAATCTATTGCAAAAAATAGTCAAGGTGATTTGATTGGTTTGGAAATAAAACCTGATAAAACATTAGGATTAATTGGTGGTGATGTCGTTTTCAATGGTGGAGCAGCAAGTGCAAAAGGTGGAAGAATTGAGTTAGGTGGAGTTAATAATCAAGGTTTAGTTGAATTAAACGGTGATGGAAATAATTTGGATAATCTTAGTTTTGATTTTCCTTTGGATGTAGAAAGAAGCGATGTTTCGATAAATGGTTCAATCATATTTAATGGTGAAATAGCAGTTAATAGTAAAAATTTTGAACTTGCAAGAAATAGTTTCATCAATACTATAAGTGATATCAATATTAACTCTAATGAAACTATTAATTTAAAAGATAAAAGTTTTATTACTACCGTAACTACTCCTCAAACAAGTAAGCAAGGAGGAAATATTAGTTTAATAACTAATAATTTGGTAGTTAAAGATGGAGCAGTTGTAAGTACTGGAACTTCTAGTGAAGCAAATGGTGGTGATATAAATGTTAATGCAAAAAATATCGAGTTAATCGGTGAAAGTCAAGATGGTTCTATTTTTAGCAGTTTTTTCACTCAAACTGATTCCGAATCAACAGGAAATGGTGGAGATATTCTGATTAATACTAATAATTTAGTTATAAAAGATGGAGCATTGATAAGTAATAACTCGTCTGGTCAAGGTAACGCAGGGAATCTAACTGTCAATGCAAATAATATACAGCTTATTGGTACCGCTAAAAACGGTCAGTCAAATAGTCAATTATCTACTTTAGCAAGTGATTCAACAGGAGATGCTGGAGAAATTCGCATTAATACAAATTCTTTACTTATAGAAGATGGAGCAAGTCTAATTAGTGCTGCATTAGGTAAAGGGAACGGAAGTAATTTGATAGTAAATACTAATTCCTTACTTTTAAAAAATGGAGGAAACGCTACAAGTATTACATCTGGTTCTGGTAAAGGTGGTAATTTAATAGTTAATGCTCAAGATATACAATTAATTGGTGACACTAAAGATAGTCCAATTAATAGTTCTTTAACTACTTTAACAGATTCTGCTTTGACAGGAGACGCTGGAGAAATTCGTATTAAAACTGATTCCTTAGTACTGACAAATGGAGCAGCAATTGAAAGCTTGACTTTAGGTACAGGGAAAGGTGGTAATTTAACAATTGATGCTCGAAATATTCAATTATCTGGTAAAAATTCCAATGATATGCCATCTCAGTTTATTACTTCTGCGCTTTTTGAAACAATAATAGATTCAGGAGAGATTCGGATTAATACAGATAGTTTAATTTTAAAAGATGGTGCTTTGATTATTAGTAGTAACTCAGGTAACGGTAACGGAGGTAATATAGCTATCGATGCAGATGATATAAAATTTTTAGAAGATAGTAATTTATTTGCTTCTACTCTGGAAGATTCTACAGGGAATGCTGGAAATGTTGAGATAAAAACTGATTCTCTAATTTTAACAAATGGCTCACAAATTAATAGTTCTACATCCGGTCAAGGTAATGGTGGAAATCTAACAGTTGATGCTCGAAATATTCAATTATCTGGTACAACTACAGATGGTTTATTTCCTAGCGTTTTAATTTCTTCTGCTCAAGAAGGTGCTAGGGGAACTGCTGGAAATTTAAATATTAAAACTGATAATTTACAAATTCAAAATGGTGCTGGTGTCTCGGTTGATAGTCTGGGAACAGGAATAGCAGGAAATCTTAATATCACATCTAATTCTGTAGAGCTTGATGAAGGTTCTATTCAAGCAGTTACTTTTTCTAATAATGGAGGTAACATCAATCTAGATATCGCAGACCTTTTACTAATGCGTAATGCTAGCAAAATCACTGCTACTGCTGGTTTACAAAATGCTGGTGGAAATGGTGGGAATATTAACATCAATGCTCCGAATGGTTTTATTGTTGCTGCTCCGAATCAAAACAGCGATATCACAGCAAATGCATTTGAAGGAGTTGGTGGAAAAGTTAAAATAGATGCTGCTGGTATTTTTGGAATGGTATCCCGTAGCAGAGAAGATTTAGTAGATTTATTAGGAACTGATAATCCAATTCAATTAGATTCGAGAGAATTACGAACAAACGATATTACAGCTATTTCCCAACAAAATCCCGATTCTAACGGAACGGTGGAAGTCATTATTCCTCAAACCGACCCCACCAGCGGTTCAATCGAATTACCCACAATACAAACTGATACAGAAATAGTTAACGCTTGTGCTACCCCTGGTTACGCTCAAAGCAGTTTTACGATTACCGGAAAAGGTAGTTTACCACCTAGTCCTCTTAAACCTTTAACTGGTAGAATTAATCAAACTAAATTAGCCACTTTGGACGAATTTGAAGAAACCAAATTTCAACCGAGAAGAATTAATAAAAAACCAGAAATCAAACAAATTGTAGAAGCAACAGGTTGGATTAAAAATAAAAATGGTGAAATATTCCTTGTTGCTAATCCTCCTCAAAATAGAAATATTCAAACTTCAAAAAAACTCAATAATTGTTCGTAGTTGCGCTTTAGCGCCAAAACAATCTGAAAACTAGTTTATAAGGTATATGACGGTCAAGAATAATTGCAAAATGCAACTCGAAGAATAAATAATACTTTCACGCACCAATTGATTTTAAGTTTAGTTTTTATAGATTAAATTTAGTTTTTATAGATAAAGAATATGCTACGAATATAACAAGGTGCGTGACGGTAATATCAATCATTCTAGTTGTGTTTTATGATGATTTTGTGACCGTCACGCACCCTACAAGAATTAAAAATCATTAATTAAATTAAATCGGATTCTTCTATGAAATCTACCAGATACCAAAAACGTTTATTCAAATTCATTACCCCGATGGTGTTAACTGCTGTTTTTTGCATGACATCACCCGGTTTTGCTCAAGTTCCAAATTTATCTAATCCAAATAAGTTAACTCCATTAACTAAATCAACTAAATCTCAAATCATTGCTCAAAATCAATCCCCATTATCCATCGAACAACAAGGAAAATTATATTTCAATAAAGGTGAGTTTTCCCAAGCTGTGCAACTGTTTCAGGAATCGGCACAAAAATACGCAGATTCCGGAGATACTACTCGTCAAGTTCTGAGTTTGAGCAATTTATCTTTGAGCTACCAAAAACTCGGACAGTGGAATAATGCTACCGAAAGCATAAGTAAAGCAATTAGTTTATTACAAAATTCCGAAAATCCCACCAATCAAACAGATTTAGCTTTAGCTCAAGCTTTTGATATCCAGGGTGGATTACAGCTAGCAAGGGGACAAGCGAATCTCGCTCTGGAATCCTGGAAAAATACAACGGATATTTACGCTAAATTAAATAAACCTGCGCTGGTATTAGTCGGTCAAACCAATCAAGTTCAAGCATTACAAAATTTAGGTCTTTATCGTCGCGGTATTACTCTGCTCGAAACAGCTTTAAAGTTACCTGCGAATTCTACAAATGAGAATAGTCTGCTCCTCAAAAATCATTTACAAAAAATCTCTGCTTCTCCCGAAACCGCAATTGCTTTACATACCTTGGGAGACTCCTTACGAGTTGTCGGAAATTTTTCTCAAGCTCAACAAGTTTTACAGCAAAGTCTAAAAGTAGCCCAACAGGTAAATTTATCCGATATTGTTACATTATCCCAGCTTGGTTTGGGTAATACCGCTCGCGCTCAAATCAATCAAGATAAACCTGGTAAAAGTACAAATAACTCTCAAGCAGAACAGACAGCGTTAAAATATTATCAACAAGCTGCTACATCGGATTCAGAAAATTTTAGAGTCCTTTCTCAAGTCAATCAACTGAGTTTATTGGCTGATACAAACAAAATAGACCAGGCTAAAAGTCTGATTCCACAGGTAAAACAGAAAATAGATGCATTACCTCCGAGTCGTAGCTCCATCGAAGCAAGATTGCATCTCGCCCATGCCATGATGCAGATATATAAAAAAAATAATACAATCCCTCTACGTGAAATAGCCGATAATTTAGCAATAGCAGTTAAAGAAGCAAAAGCATTATCCCACCCAAGATTACAAGCAGATGCTTTAATTAGTTTGGGGAATATATACGAACAAAGCCAACAATGGCAAGAATCAGAAACATTAACCAGACAAGCATTACAGTTAGCTCAACAAGCCAACGCTAATGATATTATCTATCGTTCCCAATGGCAATTAGGAAGAGTACTCACCGCTCAAGATAAAACACCACAAGCAATTAGTGTATATCAACAAGCAGTCAGCAGCATCAAATCCTTGCGAGCAGATTTAGCCTCAGCTAGTCCCGACGTACAATTTTCCTTCCGAGATGAAGTTGAACCAATCCACCGTCAACTCGTGAGTTTATTAGTAAAATCCAATCAAAAAGACAATCTCAAAAAAGCACGGGATATCATCGAAGCTTTGCAACTAGTTGAACTCGACAACTTTTTTCGCGAAGCTTGTTTAAACGCAAACCCCGCTCAAATAGACAAAGTTGATGAAACAGCAGCAGTAATTTATCCGATTATTTTAGAAGACGAACTCGCGATTATTGCTAGCTTACCTAAATCAAATAATCAAGCTCAGAATAAATCCCAAAATAAATCAAAAAATCGAGAAAACCGAGACTTTCGTTATTATAAAACCGCCATCAATAAACAAGAAATCGAAAAGCTGACCAAAAGTTTACGAAACGATTTAAACCAACCTACAGCTTTTGAAAAATTTACCCTTCCCCAACTGCAAGAAGTTTATGATTTAGTAATTCGTCCCGAAGCGGAAGATTTAAAAGCAAGTAAAGTCAAAACATTAGTATTTGTTTTAGACGGGGTTTTGAGAAACATACCGATGGGAGCATTACACGACGGTAAAAACTTTCTCATAGAAAACTACAGTATCGCTCTCACACCAGGATTGCAACTATTAGCACCCCAAGCTTTAACAGAAAGACGTTTAGAAGCATTCGTCGGAGGATTAAATCAAGCTCGTTTAGAATTCCCTGCTTTACCCCACGTCGAAAACGAAGTTCAAAAAATTAAATCAAAACTCCCCACCCAGGTATTATTCAATCAAAAATTTACCAATAATGCCTTCGAGGACAAAGTACCAGCAATTTCCTATCCCATAGTACATCTAGCAACCCACGGTCAATTTGGTTCCACAGCAGAAGAAACCTTTATTCTCACCTGGGACGACAAAATCAAAGTAAATCAACTCAGCAGCATCTTAAAAACAGGAGAAATATCGAGAGATAATCCATTAGAATTACTAGTACTCAGCGCTTGTGAAACAGCATCAGGAGACAACCGTTCCGCTCTCGGACTAGCAGGAGTAGCAGTACGTTCCGGAGCCAGAAGCACCATCGCAACATTGTGGAGAGTCAATGACGAGGTTTCCGCATCATTAATCAGTCAATTTTACGAACAATTAGCCACAGCAGACAAAACAGGAATATCCAAAGCAGAAGCATTAAGACAAGCTCAATTAAAAATCTTGAAAAATCCCAACTATCAAGCACCATATTTCTGGGGTGCTTACGTGTTATTGGGAAACTGGACTTGACAGTGAGTAATGAGTAATGAGTAGTATTTTGTAGGGTGCTGTGACGCTTTTACAAATGAAATCACATAAACCAATATGTATGTTTCAAGCGTCACGCACCATCGATATGGTAGTTAGTAGTGAGTAGTGAGTAGTTAGGAGTATTTTGTAGGGTGCTGTGACGCTTTTACAAATGAAATCACATAAACCAACATGTATTACCAAGCGTCACGCACCATCGATATAGTAGTGAGTAGTTAGGAATATTTTGTAGGGTGCTGTGACGCTTTTACAAATGAAATCACATAAACCAACATGTATTACCAAGCGTCACGCACCAT
>JBCBHT010000325.1:0-7547 GCA_038525335.1 Cyanobacteria bacterium J06621_15
ACTATTTCAAAACTGCGATCGCACTCAATTTCGTATCTACCTTTTTCCAAACGTCTACGCAAATTTTCTAAAGGATAAGTGTAAGGATTTTCACTTCCAATACATTCAGAACAATTACATGGAACCAAAGTTTTATATTCTAAACGCTCGTAAGAACGATGAATTTTTTCGAATTCGTGATTAATAACCGTGAGTAAATCTTTTTTACGATTTCCCGATACCCTTACCTTAATTTCTCGTCGATTGTAACTTTCAATTACTTCAGCACGAGTTTCATCTTTTTTAAGAACAACACCGCTTTTCCAAAATATTTTTTGCTGTTCAATCCAAGGATGTGTTTCCACAATGAAGCGAGTCAGCATACCTTTGGGCATAAAATCATATTCGTAGCGCAAAATCAAATTATTAGATTTATCCCAGGTGTAATCGGGTAGATTTTCATTATCAAGTAACTGTGGTGCGATATAATTACCTAGACGATTCGGAATTTGATAGCAGAGTTTAAACCGCATCATCAATTGCAGTAACTCATCTTGCATATCTTGATATTCTCTATCCTTCCAAATATCACTGAGTTCTTCTTGAGTAAAGCATCCTAAATTTGTCTTCCTGACAGTTTCATTATCTAACACCTTATAAACCGCAGTTGTAGCCCATTCCGGTTTAAGAATTACATAGTGTTTTAATGTAGAATCATCTTGAAAATGCAGACAAACCCCCAAATCGTGTAAAAATCCACTCAAACGTTCCATCTCCTTATGGTCAGTTAAATTATTAATTCTACAAAGCTGATAATATTCTTCTCGACTAATATAATTGCGAGAAGAATTTTCCAAAGCAGAACGAACCCTTACCCAAAGCTTTGGTAAGGGTGATTTATCACCAACATGGTCAAGATTGCTGACATATTTTTGAATTTCTTCCTTAACTTTATCTAAACCGCGATTCTCCGCTAAATTAGTTGCTAAAATTTCTTTTAAATTACTAAACTCTCCTCTTAATTCTCGTTCGTTAATATCACACAGACGATTTTGTTTTTCATTTTTAATAATTAAAACCGGACTATTTTCACTTAAAAGTTCGACAACCTTCAACCACCAATAAAAATTGGTATTTTCCTTGCGAGAATCAGTAACCAAAACGTACAAAGAGCGTTTGGAAAGGAAAAACTGGTGAGTCTCATGATAGATTTCTTGACCACCAAAATCCCAAATGTTAACCCGGAACTCTTGACCATTAAGTAGCGGGAATTTCCATGTGATTACATCAATACCTTCCGTTGATTTTTCGTCCGAGTTGAGTTTGTAGTTTTCATTTTCAATTTTTTTAGCTAAAGAAGTTTTACCCGCTCCTCCTTCCCCAATAATCAATAATTTTGCTTCGTAAAGTGGTTCCGTTTCTGATGGGTCTTGGATTTGGAAGTAGAAATCAAGGATTTCATTTACATCACCTGGAAGTACCGAAATTTCTTTTGAACTCAAAATTTCTGGTGGAATGGGAATTGGGTTTCCACGCAAATCCAATGTTTCAAGTTTGGTAAGTTTTTTAATTCTTTCTGGTAAATTACTCAGTTGATTTCCGCTGAGTTCGAGGAATTGTAAATTGGTGAGTTCTCCAAATTCTCCTGGTAAATTATTTATTTGATTATTTTCGAGGTAGAGGAATTGTAAGTTGATGAGTTGTCCTAATTCTTCTGGTAAATTACTCAGTTGATTTCCGCTGAGGTCGAGGAATTGTACATTGGTGAGTTCTCCAAATTCTCCTGGTAAATTATTCAGTTTATTTCCGCTGAGGTCGAGGGATTGTAAATTGGTGAGTTCTCCAAATTCTCCTGGTAAATTACTCAGTTTATTTCCGCTGAGGTCGAGGGAATATAAATTGGTGAGTTCTCCAAATTCTCCTGGTAAATTATTTATTTGATTATTTTCGAGGTAGAGGAATTGTAAGTTGATGAGTTGTCCTAATTCTTGTGGTAATTCACTTATTTTATTATTCTCAAGATAGAGGTATTTTAAATTAAAAATTTGTCCTATTTCTGCTAAATTACCCAATTCGTTGTAGCTGAGGTCGAGGGATTGTAAATTGATGAGTTGTCCTAATTCTGATGGCAAATTATCAAGTTGATTAAAACTGAGGCTGAGGGTATATAAATAGGTGAGTTGAAATATTTCTGCTGGTAATTCACTCAGCTTATTACTGCTAAGGTCGAGGTGATGTAAATAGTTGAGTTGGACTATTTCTGCTGGTAATTCACTCAATTTATTCCTGCGGAGGTTGAGGTATTGTAACTTAGTGAGTTGGGCTATTTCTGCTGGTAATTCATTAATTTGGTTGTTGCGAAGGTCGAGGTATTGTAACTTAGTGAGTTGGACTATTTCAGCAGGTAAAAAAGTTAACTCATTACCAGAAAGGTCTAATTCCGTCCATTCCTCTGCTGCTGCTTGTTCGATTACCTGTAGCAGTTCTTCCTCAGTCATCAGATAGTACTGAAATATACATTACAGTTATTCTATAAGAATTACGTATTTAGTATAGGGAGAGAGGAGAGGACGTAGAGAATACTTATGGTGGACAAAAATCGTTACCGTCATTGCGAGCGAAGCGAAGCAATCGCAGGGGCTGGGATTGCTTCGTTTCACTCCGTTCCACTCGCAATGACATTGTGTAATTAATTTTGTTTAATTACTTAAATTCAAAAATTACTATTTACGTATTGCTAGTATCAAATTAACATTATAATTTTGAGTATTATTTTAAGTAATAACAGTCGCTGAGTTGATATAAATGAATTGCTCACTGTCAACTGTTCGCTGATAAAAATACTTACGAGTAGAAACGGGCTAATTATGAATGAAAGTTGTAAAAAGAACGGTTAGTCTACTTGTATTAAGCGATTTGAAAGATGTCAGAAATAGAAGAAAATTCTCTTTTCGTCTATTAGTCATAAATTTATTTTTTATGGCAGGATTTTTATGGTTTCTGTCTGGTTCCAGCAATCTGAAAATCAAACTATTTTTATTGGGATTTACTTTTTTATTATTAATTCCCGGTATCTTATTAATTCGTTTCGATACCAGCGAATCAAATTATTTTAAAATCAATCTTAGCGGTAATAAAATCATTCACGAGCGCCGAGAATTATTTAAAAATCATATATATAGAAATAAATATTCACTGAGAAGCATTAAATTTATTGCTATTAAAAGAGTTAATCTAAATAGCGATGATGCTAAAAACTATCGAGTCAGATTATATTTCAAATCTAAAAAGTATATTGATATAGGTTATTTCCCTACACCAGAAAAATCATTTAAAATCGCACAAACCATATCAAAATTCCTAAGAATACCTTTAAAATATTAGCATTATCTCCCCTCTCCTTAACAAGGAGAGGGGTTGGGGGTGAGGTCTTGAGGTGTATTGCGAAGATTGGGAAAGGTTATCACAGCGAACAGTTTAATTTGTTAAACCATTCATAGCTAATAAAGCACTACCATAAGCAGCTTCCGTATTATTAGAAGAAACTACATCAACTCCTAAATATTGCTGCCTAATTCCACTCCAAACTTGGTTTTTCGCACCACCACCAGCAGTGTAAACCTTAGTCAATTTATCAGCACCAAAATCTTGTAATAACCTGTATCCTTGCGCTTCAATTCGACTCATACTTTCTAACAAACCATGTAAAAATTCAACTTTATTATCGGGAAGCGGTTCTAATTTAGGAAGTAAATTCGGGTCATTTATAGGAAAACGCTCTCCCGGTTCCAATAACGGGTAATAATCTAATTCACTGGATTTAGTTAAATCTATTTCTTGACTCAAACTTTCTAATTCTTCATTATTAAAAAATTGCTTTAAAACAGCACCACCCGTATTAGAAGCACCTCCAGTCAACCATAAATCCCCGAAGCGATGGCTATAAATTCCGTATTGAGAATTATCTACACGAGTCCGACTCAACAACTTTAAAACCAAAGTCGAACCCAAAGAAGTCACCGCTTCACCGGTTGAACTTGCTCCACTAGCTATAAATGCAGCAATGCTATCTGTCGTACCCGCACAAACTACACAGTCCTTCGGAAAACTATATCTATCGGCAATATCGGAATGCAATTCTCCTACAGGATTTCCTGGAATTATTACTTTAGGTAGTTGAATTGATATCTGCAATCTGCTTAGCCATTCCGGATACTGCAACGCTTCCACATCGTAACCAAGTTTCAAAGCATTGTGATAATCGCTAACACCTAACTTTCCATGCAACAGGAACCCCAACCAGTCAGCTTGATGTAAAAAATATTGAGCTTTTGTGACAGAAGGTAACTGCATCATCCATAACAGTTTTACCAAGCTAGAAGTAGCGCTCAATACAGTGTGATTCGGTGGAGCAATATTTTTCAATTGTTCCCGCATTCCCGCTCCCCGCGCATCATTGTAAAGTAGGGGTGCATCAACAGGATTTCCAACCGCATCGCACAGCAAAACAGTAGAAGAAGTACCGTTGATAGCAATGCGGTTAATTTCTTCTCGTAATTCCCTGTTAATTTGCTCTAGAAGACTAAATAAAGCAGTTTGCCAACATTTGATTAAATCACTCTCCACTGACATCTCAAACGGGTATCGTACCTCAGTTAGAATATCTCCAGAAGAGTCAATCACCACACCCCTAGCACCAGAAGTTCCGAAATCTATTCCTAAATACATTTAATCAATTAACAGTTAACAATTATCAATTATCAAAACAAAGTTAGGAGCTAGTAATTCTCTTCCCCCTCTTCCCCCTCTCCCAATTCCCCACCTTAAATTGTTGCATCTTGTAACAACTTATTTCCCAATTCGGGTAAAACAGTGAAAAGTAGAAAACGAAGCTTTCTGTCGTTCAGTGAGATAAGGAGATTTCAATCATGTCTATTTCAGACACTCAAGTTTACATCGCTTTAGTTGTGGCTTTGATTCCAGGTGTTTTAGCTTGGCGTTTGGCTACCGAACTCTACAAGTAAATCATTAAATTAATCCTTACAATTTCTTGAAATCAATGTAGAGTCTGTAATCCTAGTAAAACTAAGTGTGCGTTCCGGAAGCTTGTAGCTATTTGTTGTAAGTTACTTAAGAAGACACACTTAGAAAAGCTAGGGTTATTTTTTTACTATTTCTCTAGGTGTAGCAGTTTGATAAAAATGAAGTAAGATGGCAGCAAATAAAAAACCGTAAATAGCCTTATTTTGAATATTTACGAAGTATCCGTTTTTTGAGGAGATGGAGTCTATTATGCACGCAATTCAACCGTCTAGCCCGGAAGCTCAACCGATAAAGCGACCATTACGGACTGTTCCTCGACCGAAGCGTCATCTACGTCAGCGCTCTTACCAAATAATGGCGCTGGAAACAACAGTAAAAATAGGAGTTAACTTTGCGATTTCCGCAGCAGCAGTATCTGCTTTAACTCAACTTTTACCTCATCACTGGTCTGGACAAGAAAAGTTACGGCAAATACGCACCGAGGTTAAAACCACTCAAGAACGTGTCAACACTCTAAGGACAGAATTTAATAATACTTTTGATTCTCGCCAAGCAAATAGTATTATGCAGCAGCATGGAAATCGTATACCCCGTAACTATAAAAGAATTGTATTGACTAACAATACAACTCCAGGTGAAATTCAAGAATCCACACCCTGATACTTAGAAAAATATTATTTTTGCGTAGAATAAATGCGATTGTCTTTATTGCGGGATATACTGTTTTTTCTAAGTTTAAAAAGCTAACAGCTAATAGTTAATAACTATAATATTCGACCTTTAGTTATCATCTATTAGCTGTTAGCATATACCAAACTAATTGAATATTAGATTTAGATTTAGTTTGGATTTTAGATTTTTCTTCCTATCAGTCAAAACGCAAGGATATTTTTGATGCAGAAACTGTTTTAATTGCGAACCATAAGTAGAAGTTGAATTTGTCAAAAATACCATTTAATAATTGAGAAAGCTTTGAACATCAGAAAAAGCGATACGAACTAAGATTTACTACGTTCTAACTTTATTCAGCAATTTATTCGCCAATGTTCCATTCAGGATGCATGGGAAGTAGTAACTCATTTAACCAATTTTCCACTTGTAAGCGCAGACGTGTGGTTTGTCTATCCATGCTAGAAGAGCGCGTTGGTAGATTTCTCAAAACACGATTATAGTCAGCAATCGCACAATTCCATTCACCCCAAGCATGGTAAGTTCTACCTTTTTCAGCCAAAATATTATTTTCTAATTCTCCGAAAAACAAAGCCGTTTCAAAATTTTCAATAGCTTCGTTATATTCTCCCAACTCTCGCAAAGTTATACCTCTATTAATCCATGCTCTCACGTAGGTGGGATTTAAATCTAAAGCTTTTTCATAATCTGCTAGTGCTGCTTCTAAATCACCAATACCAGCGTAATAATTTGCTCGATTATTATAAGCGCTTGCCAATTCAGGATTTAGTTGTATTGCTTTATTAAAATCCCAAATCGCTTTTCGCTCTTCACCACTCTGAAAATAAACCAAACCCCGATTATTGTAGTCAATAGCATTGTTGGGATGACGTTCGATTAACCAATCAAAAGCTGCAATTGCTGTGGGGTAATCACCAGTTTTAGCCGATTTCAAAGCACTGGAGCGTAAATCTTTATCTCCAAAAGCGTATAATTGACAATTACTATCCTCATAGCTATGGTCGCGAGCAGTAAACTTCGCAGCTTCAATTCTGCCGATATTGTTGTGCTTGTCACCGAATGTTGAAAATAAGTGAATCTTCATATCATCCTTTGCTTGAGTTGGTTAGTACGTCCGCTTGTGGTTTAGCCCCTGTATTTGGATTTATCATCCATAAATTCCAATATCCGAGCGAGCAAATATACTCTGCATTTTGGAATTAATAATAGATACCAAACCTTCATAACCAATTCCAGAAAATAACAAATGATTGCAATTTTGAGCGCTCCCCACCTTCTCAACAGTTGCAACTGATAAAATGCCCTAACAGTGAACAGTCATCAGTGAACAGCGGAAATTGCGGTCTTGGGGGTTTCCCCCATGTGAGCCGGAGGCTTTCTCGGAGAGTGCAAATTTCCAAGAGAGTGAGCAGTGACAACATTTGAAGAAGCTAGGGTCACTGATGATCCACACCCTTTGGGTGAACAACTGATAATTGATAATTGATAATTGGTAATTGATTTCAGGTAATTAAATGGTAAACGCAACATCTTATTCCACCGCTCCCGATTTAGCCGCAGATGATTACATCGTCATCGGTTTAGCAACTTGTTTTGTCAAAGAAGACGGAGAAGTGCATCAAGTTGACGTAATCGAACCCATCCCTTCCGCTTCTTTAGAATCACTCTTCAAAGGAATTCCCACATCCTACAAATCAGCCGTAGCCACCACATTAGGAAAAGTATTCGACGGTGAAACAGCCCACAAACCAGCAGAATTAGATAAATCCGCTCAAATAGTCAACGATTTTAGCGAAAGAGTATTTGCAGCAGCACGCACCTACAAGCGTAAAGAA
>JBCBHT010000326.1:0-7530 GCA_038525335.1 Cyanobacteria bacterium J06621_15
ACACCCTACAAATACCTAATTTTATATGTCCTATCGGACACGCTACGCTAACAGAAATCAAACCGGATTCCTATATTTGATAGCTGATATGAAAAATTTTTCTCTTTCTCTATATTCTGTATTTTGTTTTCTTAGTATTCTTCCATTTCCTAAGATGGCATTTTGTCAAGTATCTGGAGATGGAAGTTTAAATACTAATGTTACTACTAATGACCAATTAAATTTTAATATTAACGACGGAAATCGAGTCGGAAATAATTTATTTCATAGTTTTAAAGAGTTTTCTGTTCCTAATGATGGCTCGGCTGTTTTTAATAATTCTTCTGATGTTGTTAACATTATAAATCGGGTTACTGGTGGTAATGTTTCTAATATTAACGGTTTAATTGAAGCTACGGGAAACGCAAATTTATTTTTAATCAATCCCCAAGGAATTGTTTTTGGTCAAGATGCAAAGTTAGATATCGGTGGTTCGTTTTTTGGCAGTACTGCTGATAGTATGAATTTTACCGATGGTACTGTTTTTAGTGCTTTAGATACTCAACAAGAACCGTTATTAACTATTAGTACTCCCTTGGGTTTGCAGTACGGTGAAAATCCAGGGAGTATTGTTGTACAAGGAACTGGAAGTAATTTTATACCCGACCCAATCGCGCTTCGAGATGAAAGAAATCCTGGTTTACAGGTACCAAACGGAAAAACTTTAGCTTTGATTGGCTCAAATATAATTTTACCGGGTGGTAATTTGACTGCTGAAGGGGGAAGAATTGAGGTTGGTAGTGTTGGAAGTAATAGTAATGTCGGTTTAATTTCTGGAGACAATATTTGGAGGTTGGATTATCAGGAAGTAGAAAATTTTGGAGATATAGAATTTTCTCAAGTTGCTTCAGCTGATGTTAGTAGCAATAACCCAGGTTCGATACAATTAGTAGGAAATTCCGTTGTTTTTCAAGATGGAAGTTCTTTATTAGGATTAATTTCTGGTACAAATACTATTCCGGGAACGGGAGATATAAATATTCAAGCTAAGGATACAGTACAATTCAGCGGTATTGGTGATATTGGTTTACCAAGCTTTATATTGGCTCAAGTTAACCCCGATGGCGAAACTAATGCAGCTAATATTAATATCAATACTAATCAATTACAGCTTGATGATGGTGCTTTCATTTTGTCTACCACTGCTGGTAATGGAAATACAGGAATTGTTAACATAAATGTTTCTGAATCAGTTGAGTTGAGTGGTGGAAATATTTTCGGAGCAGGTGCTTCAATAGCAACTCAAGTAGAGCAAGAAGGAGTAGGAAACGCTGGAGAATTAACTGTTGAAACAGGACGTTTGATACTTAACGATGGAGGACAAATTTCATCTACAACTCGCGGTAATGGTAACGGAGGAAATTTGCTGCTTCGTGCTTCTGAATCTGTAGAATTATCTGGTATCGCTGAAGATGGATTGAGCAGTCGAATATTTTCTCAAGTCAATCGTGGTGGTGTTGGTGACTCAGGAACTTTAACTATAGATACCGCAAAGTTAATTGTACGGGATGGTGCGGAGATTGGCAGCGGAACTTTTGGTGAAGGAAATGGTAACGATTTGAAAATTACCGCTTCTGAATCAGTGGAATTGAGCGGTGTTGGGATAGAAGGAGAAGGATTTGGTAGTGTCATTGCATCTGAAGTAAGTGATGGAGCTATAGGTAACGCAGGAAATTTAACGATAGACACCAAGCGTTTGATTGCTCAGGATGGTGCTGTGATTTCTTCTGCTACTGTTGGTACTGGAAATAGTGGAGATTTAACTATTAGAGCATCGGAATCGATGACGGTAGAAAATGAAAGCTTTATTTCAGCTAGAACAAGGGGTGCGGGAAGTGCTGGAAACTTGAATGTAACTACAGATAATTTAAGAGTTTTAGATGAATCGCAATTTAGTGTAAGTAGCGGACGGGGAGGAGATGAATTTCCTGCTGGTAGTTTATTCATAGATGCTAATTCTATCTTCCTGGATAATCAAGCTAGTCTGAATGCAGAAACAGCAACTGGTTCGGAAGGAAATATTTCTTTAAACTCCCAAGATGTGATACTCCGCCGTAATAGTAAAATTACTACAAATGCCACGGGAAACGCAACCGGTGGAAATATTAATATCAATACCGACATTTTGGCTCTTGCAGAAAACAGCGAAATTGTAGCTCAAGCAGAAGAAGGAAGGGGTGGAAATATTAATATTACTACCCAAGGTTTATTTCAATTTCCCGGTACCCGTATCGATGCTAGTTCCCAGTTAGGAATAGATGGAATTGTCGAAATCGATACTACCGACACCGACCCCAGCAGACAAGTTACCGAACTTCCAGAAGGAATTATTGACACAGAAAATTTGCTTGCTACTAGCTGTTTGGTTCCTAGTGATAGAGACAGAGGTAAATTTATAGTTACCGGTCGTGGTGGTTTAGCAAATACTCCTAGTGGTGTTTCTTCTTCCAATTTTGCAACTTTTTCGGTTCCTAAAAATAATCAACAGCAAGCATCAAATCCTCAGAAAGTAAGTTCGTTGGTAATTGAATCCGAAGGTATTTATACATTAGAAGATGGTAGCGTGGTTTTGGGAAGAAAATGTAGTTCGTAGTTGTTTGTAGTTGCGCTTTAGCGCCAAAAATCTTGAAAGCTCAACGAAATAGGGTATTTATAGCTTTAGCCGTCAAACCATTACAGCATGATGTTGAGTTACGCTCAAGTTATTTATTTGATTCCAACGGTTTGTAGAGACGTAGCAGTGCTACGTCTCCCTACGTTAAGGAGAAAACGAATCAATTTTGTAGCACCGCAAGTTCAATATGGTGCGTTACCTGTAGCAAGCAACACACCCTACATCCTACATCTTCTTCTAGATTTTTGGCGCTGTAAGCGAAGCTTTCTCGCAGAGTAGCGCAACTACGAACGATTACACTCTACATCTCACACCTTTTTCTAGATTTTTGGCGCTAAAGCGCAACTACGAACGATTACAACCAATTCCCTATCAATACAAAAGGTGCCCAGTAACCAGGATGTGCGTAACGTCCTTGGGAATTTTCTGCGAGCCATTTTTTCTGGGTTGCTTGCAGGGCTTGGGCTTTGCTCATTCCTTGACGCAGGTTATCGTAAAATTGCACGATTATTGATGCTGTGGCTGCGTCGTCGATGTTCCACAGAGATGCAACGGAACTTCTCGCTCCTGCTTGCAGAGATACACCTGCTATTCCTAATGCATCTCTTTGACTACCAACTGCAGTTTGACATCCGGTAAGCGTTAATAATTCTAGGATTTCGTTGTCGTCGCTTTGGGTGTTTTGGATGATTTGATAGAGGTTTCCTAAAGTAATTGTTTTGTTGTATTTTTGTTCTTTAGCTGTATTTTTTTTCTGTTCTCCTGAGATTAAATATGTTTGTTTGGAGTCGTAACCAAATCTTGCATGAGTTGCTAGGTGAAGAATTTTGGGTTTATATTGACGGAGTTTTTGCGTTAACTTTTGCGAAGTAAAATCTTGATTCAAAAGTATTTTGCTGTCGGATATAACTTTATTTATCCCTTGCATTTCTGCTTCTACAGCACTTAAAGGTGGAAAGAATGTATTGTTGTCTATTGCGCTATCTTCTGTTAATCCAAAAGCCAGAATTTTTAAATTTTTGGTATTTAAAGGCTGGGGACTAGTTAAGGATAAACTAGGTGTACCTGCGACTGCATATTTTTCAATTAAAAACTGCTTTCCATCGTATAAAGTTCCCATCGGGATAGTCCATAAAACCCCGTCTTGAACGAATACTAATGTCTTGATTTGTTCTAAATCTTTTTTGAAGGGAGTAATAAACCAGCTATAAATTTCTTTGGCATATTTACGATAGCTATTTCGTCTATCGGAAAGTTTTTCTAAGTTGATTCGGAATTGATTTACTGTCTCAACAGCTTTTTTCTTAGGAATTGGAACCCAATTCATTTTTAATCTAACCGAATTACCTTCAGGTAACATCAAAATGATAGCAATTCCATCTTCAAGCATAATTGACCTGAAAACAGCCGTATCTTTATCTACTTGAGCAATGGGTTTATCTATTAACTGTAAATCGCAGTCACTACCGAGATAGTTTCGTAATTCTGCTAATCTTAATTTATCAAGGGTATTGAGTGCAGAATCTAGATTTTGCTGTAATTTTACTGTTTTACTATTACTGGATTTTAGAGCATTTCTTATTCTTAGTTCTGCTAAGTTACGATAAATTTTTTCAACGCTATCTTGAAAATCCAAACGCACATCTCGGTTAGCTATCGCAATATCTTTCTCAATATCTTCAAGTGTATTCGCCGAACTTTCATAAGCTGCGATTGCTAAATCTTCTTGATTTGTCGCTCTGTATATTCTTCCTGCTTGCCATTCCCATAAATAACGACTTTCTTTTGTTTGAGCAGCTATTTGAGCTTGGTTGGTAAATCTGAGAGCTTGTTGATAATTTCCGCGACATTCGTAAACATGTCCCAACCAACCTAAAGCAAAAGATTGGGTTTGTTTATCTCCAATCTTTTGAGAAACTGTAAATCCTCGCTCAAATAAATTAACAACTCTCGGCGAATATTCAGATTGAAAACACTCGTATCCAGATGCAACAGCTTCTGAATTCTTACTCATTTTTTGCATTAATCTTGCTAACTTAATTAACGCAAAAGCTTTTTTTCGTGAAGGTGGCAAACTCTCTATGGTCTTTTCAACTTGCTCAAATATATTTGGATTAAATTTGGTATTCATTTCTGAATTAATTTCTGAATTAAAAATTTTATTTTGTTTAACATCAATCTTGCTTTGACGATAGTAAGGTAAAACCAAATTTAGTAAAGCCGATATTTCACCTTGAGTATTATTTTCAATCCGAGCAAATTTTAAACTGTTTTTAAAATAGCGAATCGCTTCGTTTTCATAAAGATTGGCTTGTTTTGTGAACTTTTCGATAGCTTCGTTATCATCAGCTTCAGAAGCAAAGTTAATATAGCGATAATTTCTTTGAGCCAAACTTGCATAAAGATTACCCAAATTATTCGCAGCAGCCATTAAATAACCACGATTTTCTAACTCTCCAGCTTTTTTATAGCTCGCTCCCAGCACTTTAATTGCTCTGTCATATTCACCTAAGAAATATAAAGCATTTCCCAGACTTCCATTTGCTGCTGCTTCTCCCAAACTATCTTGTTGACGAGTTGCAATTCCTAAAGCGCTATCTTGAGTACACTGCAATTTACCCATATCCCCACATAAAAGATTAATTGCACGTTTATGCTGTCCTAAATCGCTGTATGCTTGAGCAACTTCGGTTAACATTCGTCCTACTTGTTGCGTATTATTGGTAGTCCGATAAAAATCAATAACTTGGTTTAAATAATTTATAGTTTTATCAATTTCGCCTATTTGTTGATAAGCTCTTGCTAAATATTTGCTTGTCTGAATATCACTTTCTTGCTGTTTATCTCCACCTGCTTGAGAAAGACTTTTGAGCCATACAGCAATAGCTCCCTGAAAATCACCAGCGTTATAAAGTTCGATTCCCTGCTTGACAGTTGCTGTTGATGCGGTCGTCGCAGCTATCGGAATATTGTTATTAAACCACAAACAAAAAATTAAGGTGAAAGTGAAAATTAAATAGTGAAAGCGATGGGGTTTCATGTTAGTTAAAAGTTAGGAGTTAGGAGTTAGGAGTTAGAAATTGGGAGTTAGAAATTGGGAATTGTAACCCGCTCGGGGTTGTAAACCCCAAGCTAATAGCAAAAGTCCTCTCAAGAGGACTGAAATACAGGCTCTCATAATTAATGGGGTAGACTACAAATGGTCTGTCTCATTTGTTTTGATAGATTGTTTCTTAGTCCTATTCATAGGACTTTCGTTATTAGACGGGGGTTTGCAACCCCCGACGGTCTAGAATAACAACCTATCATGTTCCGAAAATAAACTATCCCCAATCCCCAATCCCCAATTCCCTATTACCTCTCTTGGAAATTTGCTCTACTTGGGGAGACACGCCATTTGCTACAACGGAGGGGACCTCCGCAACGCAATGGCTCCCCAAGACCGCTATTTCCGCTATTCCATTTTCATCCAATGAATTTCACAGGTTTGTAAAGTTTTAAGTTCGGATGGCTCTGATGTAATTTGATTTAGTAATCCAAGTTTCAATTTATTCATGCTGGGTTTTCTGGAAGCAAGGGTTTTATTTGTTGCTAATACTGTTATCAAAGCATCGTGTTCAAAGCCATTCTTGGCAAATAACATTGCTTTGTCGTCTGGATTAGCTGTTTGTTTTAGTTGCTTTTCTAAATTTGGCTGCATCGGGGCTATTTCAAGTTCTGCTTCCGCAAATAGATTCGCTGACGGACGATTGCGATCGCAAATTAATTCGACTTGCCAAAGATACTTTTTTCCCTGAGAAAGCCTAATATTTTTTGGCATGGGTAATACCATTATTCCTGCTTTACTCTGAAAGTTTTTATGCTTAATTTCTTTGACTAATTCGTAATCTTGAGTAGCGCTATCTTCCTGATACAGTCTAAATTGCATTTGTCGAGGTTGAGAGTCCCGGATAAACCATGCAAAAATCGGATTGTTTGAAATTGTAGTAGCTCGTTTTGTATTAGATGAAAGTAATATTAAGGCTGGTGGAGAATTTTTCAAAATCCGCCTGTTGTTGCTGCATCCTCTAGAACCTGCCGACCTTCCATTGGTTCTCGGTGGTGGTTCATCAGTTCTTTTTTGATTGCCCAAACTGGCTGAAGGTAAAACCAAAAGCCAGAATAATATTGATAATAAACTACCTGCTAACACTCTACTGTATTTCATAATTCCTGGGTAATCAATATGAAGTTTTACATCAAATTTCTGAGCGCTTATATCACGTACACAACAATAAAAGTCTTAAGAAAATATAAAGATATCTGAATGAAATCGCCCTATCACCTGTGAGTTTTAATCATATTGTTTCAAAAAAATACTGTCTTCCCGATTCTTGCTATTTTTTTGTAAATATTGCTGTGTTCTAGTTAATTTTTTGATAATTAATGTTTATTAAAGGCTTGAATTGCAAAACTAAATACAAATAGATTGGCTCTATTTTTATCAACAGATGCTGTAGTTTCAACTTTATATTTAAGCATAGAAAATATTATTTAGATAGAGCAATAATGTTTGATTTTTGTTTATGAAAGTTAACTATTTTCTATTTTAGAAGTAGTTAATTACATATTGTCATCGCAAGAGACACTTCGCTTGTGATGACGGTAGATATTTTGTTCGCGACCTTTCACCATCACAGATATCTAATGTAGAGACGTAGCAGTGCTACGTCTCCCGACAGCTGCGAAGACAAACGAATCCTTCAGCCAATAGTAAGTAAACAAACAAAATTACTTACTCTTATTAAAATTCAATAAAATTACCCCTAACCCCTTTGAAGATCCGCAGCTTCGCTGAATGCTACGTTTCACTCCGTTCAACTCGCAATGACGTTGTG
>JBCBHT010000327.1:0-7456 GCA_038525335.1 Cyanobacteria bacterium J06621_15
ATTTTAGGTGCTTGGGGTTGTGGTGTGTTTAAAAATAATCCTGAAGATGTAGCGAGATATTTTCAGCATCATTTATTAGAAAATCAGAAATTTAATGATTTATTTAAAAAAGTTGTTTTTGCAGTTTTAGATAATACCAAAGAAAAAAATATTATTAGTGCATTTAAAACAAAATTTGAATTAACAAATTAATGGGCAAGATTTAAATGATTGTCACACAATGCTGCAATATTAAATAAGACGATAAAAATAATCAATATAAAAATCGAGCAGCTACTGACAACTGATAACTGCTCACTGTTTACTGTTCACTGATTTAGGGGTATTTATGGTGCTTCGACCAAACCAACGTATCAAGTTGGATGACACGGATGATAAATTATTCTACGGACTTCCTCGTTTTGTTACCCACGTAGATGATGGATTTATCCAGCAGCTTACAGATTTATATCGTCAGTGTCTCCAACCAAATACTCGCATTTTTGACATGATGAGCAGTTGGGTTTCTCATTTACCAGAAGAAATGAAGTTCAGTCACGTTAAAGGACATGGACTCAATCAAGAAGAACTAGCACGCAACCCTCGATTAGACAATTTCTTTGTTCAAAATCTTAACGAAAATCCGAAATTACCGCTAAAAGACCAAGATTTTGATGCTGTTCTCAATTGCGTTTCCGTCCAGTATTTGCAATATCCAGAAGCCATATTTACCGAAATTCACCGCATTCTTAAACCCGGTGGTATGGCAATTTTCAGCTTTTCCAACAGAATGTTTTATCAAAAAGCAATTCAAGCATGGCGCGATAGTAGCGAAATGGGAAGAGTCCAATTGGTGAAAAGTTATTTTCAATCGGTTCCCGGATTTACTCCTCCAGAAGTAATCAAAAATCAATCAACAGCACCAAATTTACTCCAGTGGTTAGGTGCGGGAGGTGGCGACCCATTTTATGCTGTTATAGCTCATCGAAATTAACAGTTAAAAAAAGTTAAAGGTTAAAGGTGAGCCATTGCGGTCTTGGGGGTTTCCCCCATGTGAGCCGGAGGCTTTCTCGGAGAGTGCAAATGGCGAACCCCGGAGGGGTCAAAGGTTAAAGGTTAGAGGTTAGAGAAAACCTTTGAAAGTTGACTCCTTTGTCTTAATGGTTAAGAAGTTTAACTGTTGGTAAACATGCTCAAGTGTTATCAAAAAAGATTTTTGTTGATTGACAGATGAAGTATAAAGGGTGAGTCATAAAGTATAAATTGTCAATCCTTTATACTTTATTCGGTCAAACTTAAATTAGGAGTCAAAAATGAATTTTACGCGCACCCGCAGAATACTTGCTGCGTTAGTTCTTTCGATATTACTATTCACAACCGCTTGCGCTCAAAAAGCACCGGGACGTTTTGACCAAGTACAGCAGGAAAGCACCCAGCAGAAGAGAGGACAAGCGGTTGCTAAAGATGCTACTCAAGGTAGCGAATTTAATAAATTCTTCCCCGCTGCATCTGATGGTTATCAGCGAGTATTTACTCAGGAAAAGAAAGGTTTTGCTCAAGCTAAGTTGAAAAAAGACGGTAAAGAAGTAGCTAAAATTTCCGTCAACGATACCACTAGTAACCCTTCAGCAGCAGCTAAATTTGACAATAGTTCCAAAAAAATCTCCGGTTATCCAGCAGTAGAGAGAGGAAAGCAGACAGCAGTTTTAGTTGACAATCGCTATCAAGTAAAAATAATTTCCAGCGACCCTGATGTATTTACAGCAGCAGATAGAGAAGCTTGGCTGAAGAAATTCGACCTCAGTGGTTTATCGCGAGTGAAAGCTTAATAGTGGTTAGTGGTTAGTGATTAGTGGTTAGTGGTTAGTTGTTAGTTGTTAGTTGTTAGTTGTTAATTGTTAATTGTTCAAATAACTCCTAACTCTTAATAAACTCAGGGAATAGGGAATAGAGAACAGGGAACAGAGAAGAAGTTTTATACCTTTAACCTTTGACCTTTGACCTACTCTTCATTCCTAACTCCTAACTCCTAACTCCTAACTCTCAACTCAAACCAACCTTCCCAACAAAAAGTAAATAATAGGAGTCTACCATCATGAGTAAACCAGTTTTTGAATTGGTTGATGAACTACCAACTAGCGGTATTACCGTTTCGGTACTGAATGCATTGGACGGTATCACACCAGGTCATTGGAAAAACACAGTCGGTTTTGTCAACACCATCAAAGAAGTCACCGGGGAAGAAGACGAAGATGTAATACAAGAAATTGGTGAGCGAGCAATTTATCTTTACAACGACCGCTCCCAAGGTTACCAAAAAGGTTTATGGCTTTACCAAACTGTTGATAGCACTGATAAAGCTTTGGGTGCAGCAGCTTTAGCTAATAAAGTCAGCGGTAAAATTCCTTTGTTTGGAGGCTTAATCAACAAATTTACTCCTAAAGCTGATAAAGCTCAAACTATTGATTTATCTTTGAAATTAATCGCTGAATTGCTAGCTTTTTGCAGCATCAACGGTATTCCCGGAGATAGCATCGGCGATTTTGTGGCTTCTTTAGGTGAATATAGCGGTGAATCTTATATCCGTATGGTAGGATTAGTCTGTCTCGATGGTTTAATTCCTTTAGGTCCCGATTTTATTCAACAAGCTCAATCTGCTCTCAATGGAATGAGTCCTAAAGAATTGGAAGATAATTCCACATTCCAGCAGATGAATGATGAAATTCCCGGTAACAGTTCTGAAAATAAGCTTAACTTTATCGGTTCCAGCTTTGATTCAGTTAAAGGTTGGATGAGTGAAACCGTATCAAATAATGATTTGACTCCTCAAAAAGTCACGAGTAAATTAAGCGGTTTTGTTGATTTTGCTGATGATAAATTAGATTATCTCGCTGCGTTTCTTGACCTCAGCACCAACTATTTTGAGCATACAGGTACGCAAACCCTTACAAAGCGTCTAATCGAGCGTGCTGAAGCTGAAATTTAATTTAGGATTTACGTGCCAAAAAGGGAAAATATAATTTTTTGAATCCTTAAACCCCCTTTATTGTTTTAAGGGGGTTTTGCTTTAGCAATAATTTTATTCTTTCTTCGGATAACTAATAATAGTTTTTTTTAGCAATCATCTTTAGTAAAAATAATTTTTCTTTCAAAAAGTAAAATAAATACGATTTACCTATTTAGCAATTGTTGCATTCATACAATAAAAATGTATCAAAAATAGATATGATTATTTGATTCATTGTGTGTAGGAGATAATTTAGTTCGCAAAAATGAATCAGCATCATATCGAAGTAAACGTTTCAGCAGATAAGTTCAAAAATAATATCAGCCACATTCGTAGTAAAGTTCAACCTTCTCAATTGTGCGTGGTCATGAAAGCCAACGCTTACGGACATGGTTTAAAGAACTTAGCCCCTACAGCAATTGCAGCAGGTGCAGACTATATCGGTATTTGTACTAACCCAGAAGCAACAATTATTCGCGGTTTAGGTTCCGACGCAGCAAAAAATATAAAACTGTTGCGATTGCGAATGGCTTTACCCGAAGAGTTAAACGAGTCCATCGATTCTCTCAACATCGAAGAACAAATAGGGAGCATTGAAGCAGCGAAATACCTTTCAGAAGCGGGAGTCAAGCGAGGAAAAAACATTCCGGTACATATCAATATCGATACAGGAATGGGTCGAAGCGGTTTTTTTTCCAATCAAATAGAAGAACTCAAACAAGTTTGCGGGTTACCCGGTATCAATATTATTGGTATCATGACTCACTTTGCTAGTTCCGATGGGAAAGATTTAGAGTTTACCCATCAACAAATAGAAGACTTCTGCAAAGCACGTCAAGTTCTCAATAATTACGTAGACCATAAGGTATTAACTCACACTCACAATAGCGCCGCCACAGTACGCGTCAATAACGAAAGCAATCGTTTAGTTAGAGTCGGAGCAGCTTGTTACGGTGTGCGAACTTCTCAGGATTTTGAAAATCCCCCCGAATTAGAGCCAGTGATGTCAGTAAAAACTAGGATAGCTCAAGTAAGAGAAGTACCCAAAGGAAAAACAATTGGTTACGGTAGCTTATTTACTACTCAGCGGGATAGTTTAATTGCATCCTTACCAGTTGGTTTTGGTGAAGGTTATCCCCGTTCGTTATTCAATAAAGGTATTGTTCTAATTAAAGGTCATCGCTGTCCCGTAGTCGGAAGAGTGTCGCTAAATATCACCACGGTAGATATTACCGATGTTCCCGAACCAGTGTCGTGGGGTGACGAAGCAGTATTAGTAGGAACTCAAGGTAATGAAAAAATGACCTTCGAGGAATTAGCAGATAAATTCAAGAGCGTGCATACTGAAATAAATTTGATGGCTGGTTTTATGAACGAAATTAGTTATGTTTAAATAAATTAGGAATTGGTAATTGGGGAATAATTGAGAGTTAGGAGTTAGGAGTTAGGGGTTAAGAGTTAGGAGTTATAAGTTGGTAATTATGAGTGTTTTTGTTGATGCGAAATCTTTAATTAGCCGCCAACATACAATATTATCAACACCACTATTTTTCCCAATTACCAACTACCAACTACCAATTACCAATTACCAATTACCAATTACCAATTATTTTAATCTGGCAATTTCAAATTCTCTACAAGAGTATTTAGATAAGCTTGAAAAACTGATAAATTCTCTAACTTCTCAAATTTAGCAATAGATAAAGCAGGGTCAAAAGCGGTATTAATTAAATAAAGTGATTCACCATCAAAAGCAACGTAACCTATATGTTGTTCGTGTACTCCACCTTTTTGTTTAAGTCCAGCAAAACCATAACGTATTCCTTGAAGTTTACCAACCTGTGTTTTCTGTGGTGGATAAGTAGAAAATAAAATACCATCTGCTGTTTTTGCAGTTTTTAACTTATCGTCATAAACATATTTATTGTTTTTAGCTAATAAATTATAGTGATTTTGCACCCAATCATTAAGCGCAGTTGTAACCTGTGTAATATATTTGGGACTGCGATAATTTATATTTTTATCGATTGGAATACCAGCATTAACCAGCATATTTTGAAAATTAGGCTGAGTTTTTAAAGGTAAAACCTTCAATTCTACAGTTCCTAAAAGTTTTGCATTTCCAGAAATGCAAATTAGAGAATTTTTATCTTGACAAGGATTAATTTTCCAACCTGGTGGAAGCGGAGTATCTACTAATAGATTATTCCAAATATTATCTTGATTAGATTTTGTACTAACTACAGTTGAAGTAGGTGTCTCAGCCGAAATTATTTGCGAGTCTTTGTTTCCAGAAAAATAAGATGCAGCTGTAATCCCGACTGGAATCAATATAAAACCTAGCAATACGTGATAAAGTCTTACCATTTTGCTTAAAAATTAAAATAAATATAGGTAAAAGGATAATAGCTTGGAATAGCCCCGATTAAGGTGTACGAAAAAAATAACACATATAAGGATAAAACTCCGAGAGTAAGAGAAATTTAATCAAAACTAATCAAAAACAGCAAAGTAAAGACAATCCACTGAAATTTAAAGTCAAAGCTATAAATACGCCAAATTGTCAGCACAGCTTGACATAGATAATCTTAGCTATTAGCTTCTTAACCCACAATTGCTAACTACTAAGTGGGTGTGCAAAATTATTTGTGTCATTGCGAGCGACAGCGTTAGCGTTCACGGAGTGAGTCGTCAGACTAAGCGTCTCCCGAAGGGAGATAGCAATCTCAAAGTGCTGTGATTGCGTCGTTTAACTTTGTTCCACTCGCAATGACAAATGCACAATTAATTTTACCTAAGTACTTAACTCCCTACTAGTAACCGCATTATGGTAGCTTAAATCCATATAATAAATATTTCTTATCTTTATGGCTGGAGCGAAATCTTGGGTGTAGAACTACGCAGTTATGTATATCTTGATAATTTGCAGCCTCAACATGCAGCATATATGGGAACGGTAGCCCAAGGTTTTTTACCACTACCTGGAGATACTTCTTTATGGATTGAAATCTCCCCTGGAATCGAAATCAATCGAATTACTGATGTAGCACTGAAATCTGCTTCGGTTCGTCCGGGGGTACAGATGGTAGAAAGGCTGTATGGTTTACTGGAAGTGCATTCTAGCTCTCAAGGGGAAACTCGTACTGCGGGAACGGCTATTTTAGAAGCTTTGGGAGTCAAAAGAGACGAGGGGCTTAAACCCAGGGTGGTTTCGAGTCAAATTATTCGCAATGTTGACGCTTATCAAACACAGCTTATTAATCGAACTCGAAGGGGGCAGATGTTATTAGCAGGACAAACTTTGTATGTACTCGAAGTTGAACCAGCAGCTTTCGCTGCATTAGCCGCAAATGAAGCCGAGAAGGCTGCTGCTATAAATATTTTGGCTGTTAACGCTGTAGGCAGTTTTGGCAGGCTTTATTTAGGAGGACAAGAACAGGATATACTTGCAGGTGCGGATGGAGCGTTAGCAGCAATTGAAAACGTTACTGGTAGGGTAAATTCTCACAGTAAGCGTCAGCAGTAAAGATTAATTATGGCAAATTTAGAGCATCTGACTTTACTTAGAACTGGTACTTTTAAAGGGGATGAATGGAGAAAGAAAAATCCCCAAATTGCATTAGATTTTAGTTCGGCAAATTTATACGGATACAATCTTACAGGTGCAAATCTTCAAAGAGTTAATTTGAGTCACGTAAATTTAGAAAACGCAATGCTCACACGAGCAAATTTGACTGAAGCTGATTTCAATAGCGCTAATCTTAACAATACAAATTTTGAAGAAGCTAATTTAATTAAAGCGAATTTCAGTTTGGCTAGACTCAGTAACGCTAATCTCGCAAAAGCTAATTTGAGTCTTGCTAATCTAATTGGAGTTGATTTAATCAAAGCAAACCTACAAGATGCTTTTATGAATCAAGCAAACTTAATCGGTACTAATTTAAAAGACGCAAATTTAAAAGGTGTAGATTTAGGACAAGCAAAGCTCAATCGCGCTAATTTTTGGAGAGCAACACTGTATGATGCGAATTTAATTGGTGCTGAATTGGTAAATGCTAATTTGTACGAAGTTGAAGCAATGGGTGCTTATTTCTATAAAGCTAATTTAACCAAAGCCAATTTAACCAAAGCCCACCTAAGCGGTGCATATTTATTACAAGCTGATATGAGCGGAGCAGATTTAAGAGGTGCTGATTTGAGGTGGGCAAATCTAAAAGGTGCTAACTTTGCAGGTGCAAATCTTACGGATGCAAAGCTTCTAGGTGCGAATTTGATTGGAGCTAATTTTGATAAAACCGCAGTCGATAATTAGTACTCCACCACATTAATTTTGATGGGTGAATCAAAAATAATTTTTTCTACCCCCTCTTCCCCCTCGTCCCCCACGTCCCCCACAACCCCCGCCCGGTTGTATACCAGCAAAACAGATGTAAAATGCGATGTGGAGGTGAACACAGTGATGTTGTTGGG
>JBCBHT010000328.1:0-7446 GCA_038525335.1 Cyanobacteria bacterium J06621_15
CTTTAATCCGCATTAAACATGAAATTGATAATCATCAAGGTGGGTTTGCAATTGCTGATAAAGCCTTACCCGAGAATGAAATGTTGATGCGAGTCAACTTAGCTCTGATGGGTGCTGCTCATACAAAAGATATCAAAACAGGTATCGAACTTAAATCAGAATGGTTAGATGTGTTGCGATTAGCTTTTGAAGAAAGTTTAACAGATAAAGTAATTGCGGAAAGAATGTATAAATCGGAGCGCTCTGTACGGACTTATTGGACAAAGATTCAAGATGTTTTGGGGGTTTATCCAGAAGACTGTAGGCAAAGTGGCAAAAATATGCGAATCCATACCGAAGTTCGTGCCAGAGAAGAAGGTTTAATTGATTAACTCAAAAAAGTAAATACCAAATTACAGGCGCTCACAAGTGCTTATATAATAATATTTCGCTACAAAAAACGATTTTCCACGACTTTTTAGCATCATGAGAATTTGGAATCGTATTTACAAAGAATTGAAGTTGTGGTTTCGTGCTGCACCTCCAGGAATATTTGTGCTGGTTGTGGTGATATTAATGCGTATGACAGGAAGTATACAGCCTTTGGAATTTATGCTTCTCGACACAATGTTACGTCTACGTCCAACTGAACCACTTGATGAGCGTGTAGTAATCGTGGGGATTGATGCCAAAGATATTGAATTAGTTAAGCAATATCCCATTCCTGATGAGAAGATTGCAGAATTACTTACAAAGCTCGAAAGCTATGAACCACGAGCAATAGGCTTGGATTTGTTTAAAAACGTTCCTGTCGAACCTGGGAAAGAAGAACTGGAACAAGTGTTAAGTAAAAACACTAATATAATTGGTATTGAAAAAATATTACCCCCTGGAGAAGTTGCTCCACATCAGAGTTTGTCACCAGAACAAGTTGGATTTGCAGACTTACTCAATGATAGAGATAGCAAATTTCGTCGTTACTTATTGTATACACCAGACCCTAAAAATCCCCAAAAGCCTGAAAAAGATAAATATTCTCTAGGATTGCAATTGGTAACCCGTTTTTTCAATGTAGAAGGAACTGATTTAGAAACGGGAATAAATGACCCCAACACTATCATGATTCGTGGCAAAGAGTTACCTCAAATCACCAGTCATTTTGGCGGATACGTTGATGTCATGGATGATGGCTTGTCAACTTTGATTAACTTCCGCAATAATTCTCAGCCCTTTCAGATAATATCCCTGCGCGATGTGCTTAGTGGAAAAATTGAAAAAAAATTACTACGCGATCACATTATCTTAGTCGGCAATCGTAATATGAGTGCTGGCGATATTTTTTATACTTCTGCTATCCCCACACCAAAGCTCAGAGGTCAAATTTACGGTGTTGAATATCACGCCCATGTTGTCAGCGGCATCCTTAGTTATGTAATTGATAATCGACCAATGTTAAGTAGTTGGGGTGATGTAAAAGAATATTTATGGATAATTTTTTGGGGTTTTGTACCCATAACTCTGGGAAGGTTGACTCAATCTGTGTGGAGTAATTTACTTAGTGTGAGCATCGCAGTCATTTGTTTATTTGGCTACGGTTATGTAATGCTGTGGTTATGGGGTATATGGATTCCCGTAGCACCCAATTTCTTGATATTAGCTGTAAGTGGTGTTGGTTTAAGTGCTTTTGCATTTTACCAACACGATAAATTTTTGCGATCGCAAATTGAAGAGCGTCAAAACACGATTGAATATACTTTTGACGTAATTCATAATGGTCCCTTGCAAACCCTTGCCTATGGATTAAGGCATATGCACGCTAAAGACATTCCCTATGAACAGCTAATTTGCGAATTTGAAAAGCTCAATCATGAAATTAGGGAAATTAGCGAATTTCTCAAGCTCGAAGCAATAGGAGACAAAGAAATTTTACTTTTAGGAAGCGGGTTAGTTCTAGATTTAAATCGACCGCTGCATGATTTACTATATGAAGTATACTCAAGTACCTTGGAGCGTAAAGGGTTTGAGAATTTTCAAACCTTAAAAGTCAAGATTCGTAATTTTGACCCTATTGATGACAAATATTTAAATAAGGAAAAAAAACGCGGTATTTGTTTATTTTTGGAAGAAGCTTTGTGTAATGTTGGCAAACACGCTCAAGGAGTGAAGCGAGTCCAAGCTTCAGGTGCATATTCTGCAAACAAATACAGTTTGTGGGTAAAAGATAATGGTATTGGAATTAAGTCAAACCTGGAAAATAAAGGTACAAAAAATAGTAAAGCACTTGCTAAACGATTGAAAGGAAATTTTCATCGAGAATCGCTCTCTCCTCGCGGCACAATATGCGAACTGAGTTGGATGCCGACAAAATAATTTTAGATTTTAATAATATTTTTGCGTCAGTTTTCTCTGTTATTATCCTAGTTAGTTTGATTTGCGTCTAATCTTTAATCTTTTTATAGCTATCCATAGGGAAACATGAATCATCAAAAATTATCTTTTTGGCGAAATCGACGCAGGCTGGCAATCTTAGCTTTAGGGATTTTATTTTCAATTAGCGCAGCCCCCGTATACGGTAAATACAGACCAAAAAGACGTAGAGCAGCAAGTGGATATTCCCGTGGTGCAGGTTCCCGTGGCTGCTCTAGTAGTAATATACCTTTGACTCTTATTGCCCCTCAGACTTTCGTGGGTAAAACTGCTTCTAAACGTCCAATGCTTGCTTGGTATACGCCCAATGCTCAAAATGTCAGATTCAGACTTTTTGAATTAGAATCAGCCAACAAAGCTAAACAAGTTGGTACATTTAAAGAAATACAGACAAAAGCAGGAGTTAATAAATTCAAACTTCCTCAAGAATATCCCGAACTGACATTAGGTAAAAAATATTTGTGGCAAATTGCCAGTGATTGTTTCAATAAAACAGTTATAAAGCGCGCAGAATTTATTGTTGTTAATCCTCCATTACTTCAGAAAAAATTTAATACCATTTCAGAAAAGGTCGATTATTACTCTAGAAATGAGCTTTGGTATGAAGCACTGGAAGAATCATTAACAGTAGCCGGTGACGGTAAATTGGGGCGAATTGGGGCTAAATTGGTACAAGACTTGGTTGAGTCAGAAACGCCCGTAGGAGCGCAAGGGAATGTTGAAATGAACAAGAAGAGAATTGAGCATCTCCAGAAGCTTTCAAGTATTCCCCAAATTCAGCCTGCTAGTGAGAGATACGATATTAGGTAAAGCCTTGTTCGTTAATTCTGATAGGTTTTGACACTCCCCATGCGTAGAACGCAGGGGATTCTTAGTTCACAGGGATACCAATGTACTTGCCCTCACTAAGCATCTTGACCGTATGCCCTACGGCTGCAAGTCCTCTAATTAGAACTACTTGAGCGGCTGCAACATCTCTATCAGTCGTATAGCCGCAATTATCGCACTTATGAACACGTTCAGCTAATGTTTTTTTACCTGTCTCATGCTGGCAATTAGGAC
Organism: Cyanobacteria bacterium J06621_15; assembly: GCA_038525335.1. Classification (GTDB taxonomy): domain Bacteria; phylum Cyanobacteriota; class Cyanobacteriia; order Cyanobacteriales; family Nostocaceae; genus Rivularia. Next base: position 3,469 of record JBCBHT010000328.1, read on the forward strand.
ATATTTGAGAAGTTTTTCGAGCGTCTACTTTCTGGAAGTAAACACCACGTTTAAAACAGGTTTGTTCTAAAATGTTGAAGAATTGACCGAATCCTGCATCCAAGCAATGTTTGCCTAGCATTCCTCTAGACAAACCGACTAGGTTCAAATCTTCTACGAATATCATCCCTACGTTATCGCATAATTGATGAGATAACTTTCTATGCCAGTCTTTACGACAATTAGCAACGTATTCATGTAATCTTGCAACTTTCATAGTCGCTTTTAACCAATTATTCGAGCCTTTGCGCTTTCTACTAACACGTTTTTGCAGCAATTTAAGCTTGCGTTCTGCGTCAACAAAAAACCTCGGACGCTTAATTAAAAGACCACTACTTGTCGCAACCATTGATGTAAGCCCTACATCAATCCCTATTCCTTCCCCATGCGGCATTGGTAAGCCACTGCGTTGGGCAGCTTCGCCGACTTGTAGCAAGTGGCGTTGCGGTGGGTTTACATCCCACTGAACGGTTAACATTATGTACCATCCAGAAACCCGCTTTACAACACGAGCTTGCTTTAAAACACCACCGTCGGCTATAAACCGAGATTGTCTTAATTTAACTTTCCCTATTACTGGCAATTTAATACAGCCATTTTGTAATGGATTCTTGCCCAATTGAGGAAAAGAAAAAGACCGCATTCGCCCGATTTTTTTAAATCTAGGGAACCCATGATTTTGTTCCCACATACTTACAAAAGCTTTTTCAAGTCTCCTCAATGTTTGCTGCAAAGACTGAGCATTAATTTTACCTAAATGCTCGTTAGTCTTGCGTGCAGCAGTTAAAGACTTACATTGACTTGCGTAAGTGGGACGTGGTACGTCAGCGGAAATAATGTAACAACTATGTAGGCTGCAAGCTTTAATCTGACATGACCGAGATTTATACCAGTCCTTACGTTCAGCTAAAGCATAGTTATAAACTCTACGATGAGTCTCTAACCATTCTTCAAAAACATCTATTTGATTTTTTGTGGGCTTTAGTTTGAACTCGTAAGTCAGATTAAACACTTTAAATTACCTCCTACTTATAGTATACTCTATTTTTACAAATCGTCCGGCGATTTCTAGATACCACGGGGAATAAATTCCCGCAGCGCACTACACCCCCATAATTAGAAATTAGGGGCACTGTGCGCGGTTCCGGTAGAGATGTAGCAGTGCTACGTCTTCTAAATTTTGCTGAATAAAAATAAGTCAAATCTAATGGGATAGACCATTTTTTGGCGTTGTTAAATCTAGATGTAATATCATATTCGGTTAAGCATTTATTATATCTGTGGGGGCTAAGTAATAAGTAATAAGTTATGATTAAAACTCTTTTCCCTTCAGCCTTCCCCCAACGATAATTTTTTGTACCAACCTACTGATTACATCTATTCATTAAGCCCCTAAATGCCACTAATGCATTACGGGCTTATTTTTTTAGCATTATGTCTTACGGCATTTCTTTATAAATAAATATGCGCTGAATGTAGCCAACGTAGGTTGGCTTTGTACGAGTAGCTCCAGTCTTCCAGGCTGAGAGCGATTCAGCGCAGCCTTATACAGAATTGGTATTAACTGAACTATGTCCTAATATAAAAGGATTTATTTTTGAACAGTGATAGCTTTAAAACAGGTTATAAACTGTTAGCAGTTTTGTGCAATATGGAGTTCAAACTTGTGTAACTAGTTCTGCATGATTAGTGAATGCGCCACATTTTTTATTCACGTAATCTAATTATTAATGGAGCTTACAACTTCAACACAACAGTTACACAAGGATAAACCATGAATTTCCAAAAATTAATTGCAACACCTATCGCTCTTGGATTAACAGTTGGTAGTTTTCCTGTAGTAAATTCAGTTGCTCATGCTAAATCTATCGAAGTTCCTATTCCTAAATCAGTAGTAAGTACGGCATTTAATACAGCATTAAGTTCAACTAAAGTTCGTCTCGATAACTATGGTAGAAAACGTGGAACTACTTGGCATCAAAACTCAAGCTTTATGCTATTTCCCAACGGTGCCAAACAAGCATTTCCGATTGATGAATATTCCTATAAGATAACAAAATATCGGCGGTTGAAATATTATCTGAATGATATGAATACCTCATCTATCCAGACTCATATTAACGGTAGCCGCCTTAAAACAACTCTCAATTTTGAAAGCCAAGGTGAAGAAGTAAAAGGTAAATGTGTTCGCAGAAGATTTAGAAAATGGAAAGAATGTTCTCTAAAAATGGAGCGAGATATTCATTTGAATAACTCCAGAATTTCCATGTCTTTTGTACCTGTTGCTTATGATGGTTCTATTTCCTACAGAAATCCAATAGTTGATTTTAAGACTGATGTAAGGGTTCCCAATAGGTTGTGCAGAACCTTCAAAGGTATTTGTAGAAAGATTGAAGGTAGAATTAACAATCAGTTAACTAAAACTGTTGAACAACGTTTTACTAACAGTCTAAATAATCCAAAATTAAAAGCTAAAGTTGCAAAGTCTATTAAAAATTCAATCCGCGGACGATTGGGTAAATATAAGAACTGGAAAATCGTTTCAATCCAGAGTAAAGGTCGTAATTACGTCGTTAGGTTGAGTAACTAATTAGATTTAAATCGAAAGGAAAAGAGACCTTACTACAGATTTCTGAACCTCGAAATATTATAGAGACACTGATGATTTGCGTCTCTATAATCTCCCGAATTAATACAATTCAACACTACTTATCAAGGATAAAACCATGAATTTACAAAGAGTTGTTGCAGCACCAATCGTTTTCGGATTAATCATATTTAGTTTTCCTTTACTTTCTGCTGATGCTAAAGATATAAATCTTTCCGATACTTCTTTTACTATTGCAATGGATGCAGAACAAGAAACTGAAGATGGAGAAAGTAATGAAGAAAATCAAGATTCTGAAGTATCTGAAAACGAAGGAGAATCTTCTGACAATCAAACTTCTGAAACACCTGAAAACGAAGAAAGCTCTGATTCCGAGACTACTGTAGAAGAAGAACCTGCTGAAGTGAATAAAGAATCGCAGCCGTCGAAAAAATGTCTAATAAATATGGATATCAACGTTGCAAGTATTATGTCATTATCTAAATGTGTTAAAAATCCAATACATCAAAAAACCCCCCTACTTTAAGAAGTATTCCAAATTTACAAACAGCCCACAGGAACAAAATCCTGGGGCTTATATTATAGCGGTTTTCATTTGGATGCAATACAGGCGGGCAAGGATGCCCACCCCACAAGAATGTAATTTACTCAACTGAAATTCGCTATATAAAAAAGATTTTTTATTCACATCTTGCACCAGTGCGAGAAACCCGGTTTCTTTATGATTTCACAACGATATATTAATACTTTAACGAATAGAAACCGGGTTTGTTTGAGCGAAATTTAGCAAGGTGCAAGATATGTGTTAAAAAGATTTCTTCTCCACTAAGATTACCTATAATATTTCTCCCCTTCTCCCCCTCTTCCCACTTTCCCCCCTCCCTCAATACTTTAGGTAATCTTCTACCAGGAAAGGATTAACACCCTAAACCCCACACCCATGTCAGTTCCCACATTCCCGACTAAGTATCCGCCGCCCATTTGCCAAACGATACACCCCTTTTGGCTCCACAATGGGATCTCCTAATTTCCAGCGACGACGGGGTTTTGTAGAAGATGTATTATTAGTTATGGGCTGTACTCCAATCGCAGAGTATGTAGAAGGTACTGCATCCCCTGGACGATAGGGAAGATTCGATTTACCAGTAATAAAGAAAGTACCACTTCTTTCCCTACTTCTAACTACGCAGCTATTAGCAATTAAAGCTTCGCTATCAATTAAATTTTGTGGTAAATCTGTGAGGTTATCTTCAATCGTGTCATTCTCCGGAGTGTTGAGACTGATATTTCCTTGAATTCCGAATGGGGAACTGGCTGTAATATCGCTTTTA
>JBCBHT010000329.1:0-7404 GCA_038525335.1 Cyanobacteria bacterium J06621_15
TTCCCCTGAAGAATTAAGTCGTCAATATCTAAGTCATCTTTGTTAAATTGTCCCCACCAAGCAATACGAATTTTACATTCCCATTCCTGTAATAGTTTGATTGTTTCGTGGTAGCGAAGCATAATGTGCTGATTCGAGAGCATTCCTGCATCTACGTACAAGTCAATAACTAATTCGGATAAAGAAGTATTTTGCTCAGTCGCAGCTTTTTCTAAATATCGTTTGAACAGTTTTGGACTACAATCCCAGGCTGCTCCAGATGCTCCGATAATTATTTGTTTTAAGTTACAGGCAACCGACCAAGCTTTCAAAACTCCCTCAGCCAAACCGATTGATGGTAACTCAATCGATTCTGGGCGACAGAATGCAAGCGGCATTTCTCCATTATCTAAGCGAGGACTATTACCACCTTTTGGTGCAGAGGAACCCCACTTGTATTTGCCACTACTGGTATCATCTGGACGAATTTGGAATGCGATGATTTGTTGAAATTCGTTGTGTATTGGAAGGAATAACCCAGATTGACCAGATAAATATAAGTTGCTATCTGCTGTAACTACACCAGGTAAATCGGCGCTGACATTTTCTACAAGCTGTTTTGACCAAGAACGAAAACCAATAAAATTAATAAACTCTCCTAATCCCCGCACATCCGTTAAATGATGGAGGTGGGTTTCATTTAATTTAAGTTGGTTTAATATTGAACGATATTGCTTATCTCTCTCTTCCTCACTTAGAACTGATGAACAAGAAATATTTTCCTTATCTTCCTTATCTGTTGGAAGAGGTTTATTGTTTTGTTTCCTAGTTTCAGGCAGCGTAGCTAAGAAGTGAGCGTCCAATTTATTTCCAACTGGAAAATATGATGGGTAAGCTTTTTGAACCGCATAAGCCCATGAAGAAGGTCGCCCCGTCAAATCACTTATCTCTTTATAGCTTGCTCTCTTCCCTTGACTCTGTAGGGTTTTAGCTGCTGTTAATAACTCATCAACAACATGGGATTCAATAAAAGAATGTCCCATACCATCCGACAATTCCCGAATATGAACATAACCAGATGGTACGGAATTTGGTGTGGAGTGGAAGCAATAAATGCTACCATCGTCATTTATTTTACAACTACCTTTTGTATTACCGCAAACAGGACAAGGCTGTTGCTTGTTTGAATGTCTTCCTTTTTTATATTTTCTTGACATGGAATATAATTCTCACTTGGAAGAAATTTTTACGTTGTCTTCGATAATCCGACTGCGCGGTAGGGTTCGTGCATAAACTAATTATTATTCAGTAGTCCTTCAGACTGAAAAATAAATTCCAACGCTTCTTGAGGATAGTTACCAACAGTTCCAAACATTGAATCAAAAACCTCTTCTTTTCGCATTCCATTTTTACGACAGTAAGCAGATGCTTTTCTTCCCAAACTATTTGCTTGAGCTTTACCAAGTTTGATTTTATGAAGATTTGCGTAACCAACAACTGTAAAATAATGACCTTTGGGTGATTCGATACGGTCAAGTTCTGCATCTATCCCTTGTAACCATTTATCGTGTGCTTCAAAGGACTCGGTTAAATGTTCGGTTTTAGCCAAAAGTATACGTTGCTGACACTCTATTTGACATTGAATTTCTAAAAATTTGGATAATTTTTGATTAATCTCTAACCCAAATTGTAATGTTTTCTGTTTTTGGGAACGCCACTCTTTCTCTAATTGCAAATACCATTTTCTCACCTCCCGACCTTTTTCAGTTCTTGCCATCATTGCAAAGGACTTAGCACAGTCGATTGTCAGCATCAGTTTTTCTAACTGAGTACCTCCTCCCTGAGAGCGTTTCACCACATTATCCGAAATGATAATGTGGTCAAAGTCTTGCCCTGTAGTAAATCCAGCTTTTTCAAATGCCCGTTTTGCATTACCCTTGGTACTAAATTCCAACCATTGCCAATAAATATCAAAATCCACAGGAAACTGCTCTTCTGACTCTAATTGAGCCAGTATTTCTTGCTTTATAAGATTATTCACTTGTACATTACCTAGAATAGTTTAACGCCATAAACATTTCGCGCCCCCTGCCTTGCTCCCGCAGTAAAGCAGGCATTGCGTACATTTCAAGTTCATCCCAGAATTACAAAGAACGTCCGAGCTAATTTGAGCAAGATTTCTTATCGATTTTATGTCCAGACTGAGCGTGAATCTCGCACCGTTTAGTTGTTGTGCTTGAATACAAAATATGCACCCGCTTATTCAAACAAAACAGAATATTTTTAAGTAATTTTATCAGTTGCGCTTAATACTTATTTCCAAATATTGAATGTATTGAACTAAAAACAAATCATCCAAAAGGAATAAAAAATCATTCTTTATTTACTAATGCCTATCAGATAAATACATAAAATGTATTAGGTATTCTCGTCTTTACTATATTTGATACATATACTTGTTAGTAGATTTTAAATATAATTACGTAAACGAGAATCGTCTGTTTTGAGATGCTATATTGCTTTCATTTTTGTCTTTCTTGAATTAGAAATAAAAGTATGAATTTGCTTGCTAGTTTCATGTTTATCCATTTATATTTTTTGATAAACACCTATTTAAATCAGCAATAAAATAAAATTATGAAAGACGATTTTCTATAAATATCCAACGTTAAAAATATTACATCTGAACATAGCCAATTTATTCTATATTTTTTAGTATTTCAATCATAATCAGCAAAATAAACCGATATAAGCTATTTGTACTAGTAATCCGAGAAATTTTAGAGAAATGGTCTTAAAAATCCAGAGAAAGTTCAGTATTCGGTTATTAGCTATATGATTAGGCACTTTTATTATTGGGTGTCTTATTATCTACTATCAATGTATCCCTTGATATGAGTATTGATGATGAATATCAGTGCTTATGGTGGCTACGTATAAAATTGCAATAAATAGCTAAATTTATATACAGCTTGATTTTTGCTTGAAATTCTTTGTCCGCTGAAAAATTGCCAAATATAGCCAACGAATGTATTAATAGTTGAAGGAAATGATGATGTGTTGTTTGATTGTTTGCTTTATCCGATAAATTAAGTGAATTGATTTTATTTGAAGTTAGTACCTCTTTGTTTTTGTGGTATTGAGCAAGGAAATTTCTAGCTTTTGATAAAGGTGAATTCGAGTTTCACCTGTAAATTTTGAGTTAAGTAATTAACTAAAAATAAATAAAACATAGGCTGCGCTACTTACATATTCATTGTATTTAGGAAAAACACGATGTTTCAGTTTGCTAATAAACATTTAGCTTCTTCGAGGCTAAATTTAAGTTGCGCTACGCTCAAGAAATATCGATTGGATGGAACGTGGATTGAAGGAACTCATTGGATAAAAGTTAATAGTCGCTGTGTTCTTTACAATCTTGAATTAATCCAAGATTGGTTGCACAATCGTTACGACCCAATAGCTCACCATAAAGCAATCGATTTGTATCATGCGAGTTTAGCGAGTAATAAAAAGCGTAATTCTCAAAAACAAAGTTTGAAGCGCAATTGAAAATTGTTCAACAGATTTATGTCAGCACCCTGAATACAAATGAGGGGCCGCTCGTTTGTAGGCAGTAGGCAGTAGTAACCTCATTATTTGTGGGGCTGAGAAGTTCGGATATATTTTTTCTCGTACTACGTCGGACTGTTAGCGCAGTGTGTCCAGAACGGACATAAAAAATATTGTCCTGCATTCATAAATAATGATGCCTTTAAACCCCTGCACTCATATAGCTGAAACTGGTTTTACTACTGCCGACTGCCGACTGCCTACTGCCTTTTTTTATTTAAAAATCTGGCACAACAATTTCTCGACTTTGACCCGCATAATGACGATAAATTATTTCTGGCGAATTACCAACTAGCATTGCGACATCCTTCACATTCATTCCATTCTTTAATGCCAAGGTAATAAAGGTGTGTCGAGTTTGGTAAAGCTTGCGGTATTCAATACCATTAAGCTTTTGTAGCGTTGCTCTCCAGCCTCGATTAGTAAAGTTGTGGATATCAATCCACTTATTCTCTTTCGAGGGAAACAATTTGTCTTCATCATTGGCACGGGTAGGTTTTATTGATTTCAAAAATTCTGCTAGGCGATAATTAATCGGAAAATTCCGTTTCTTCTGAGTCTTCAAGCCTTTTTTACAAATTAATCCAGACTCAGAAACCACTACGGCTTGTTCAAAACGGATGAAGCTAAAGTCTTTAGAAATGTGTTTCCACTGCAAGCCAGCACCTTCTGATGGTCTGCAACCTGTCAGGAACAAAAATTCAATCAAAGAGGCGTAATGTTTGTAATAGCGGCTATCTTTAAAAGCCTGGATAATCCTGTCGCGCTCTTCTTGAGTAAATGCATTAATGTCAGCATCCTCCTTTGAAGCTTTGGGAATTTTAATATCGCTTGCCATATCCCCAAAGGGATTTTCTTCTATTAAGCTAGACTTTACAGCCCAATCGCAGCAAGCCGAAATTTGGGTTAACATCCGTTTACAAGAATTTGGAGTTTTATTAGCAACCAACCAATCTCGAATTGCCACTGCTTTATCAAGAGTTTTGAAAGGTAGGTGGACGTTGATGCAGCGAGAAACCCTTTTAACGTCCTTAGCTAAGGTACTAGGAGACAAACTGCTACGCTTGAAATCAATATAGCTTTCCCATAAATCAGCCAGGGATGCAGCTACTTGTGTCGGTTGTGGAGGTGGTGTAGATGCTTTAACTCTAGCGACTAAAGATTCCGGCTTATACTTAGTTAAAGTTGGGTCAAAATTTCCCGATAACATATCAAGCTCAATCTGCTTGGCTTTCATTTCTGCGAGCTTCCGGTTGGCTACCGTATCGGAAAACCCAGTTGAAAGGTAATAACGTTTTCCTGCGAAACGGAAAACAAGCTGTAAACGTTCGTGGGAGATTTTTATTTGAACAGTACCTTTGGATGATTTACGTTTTGGGGATTGGCTAGTCATAGGGAACTCCTGAAACCGCGTCACAGAACGCGCTTAAAATTACCCCCAATTTACCCCCAAAATTTAGCTAAACATATCCAAATATGTCCAACGTGGCTATTTTTTACACCACAGTTACACCTCCGTAAATCGCTGAAACGGGGTTTTTACGGCATTAAAAAACCCCCAGAAGGCTTGGCTGCTGGGGGTTTAGTGATTTATGCCAGGAACGAGACTTGAACTCGTGACACGAGGATTTTCAGTCCGAGTAAATTCCTTGATATATATGAATTTCAGCCACTAATATCTGTTTTACACCATCTTTACACCATTTGATATCTAGCGAGTTTATCAATGCAATAAAAACTCGTGTTCCTTTTATAGAAGGCTTTTTGCGATAATTACTTAGACTTTTTTACGGCGTTAAATTAGGCTAACGTATTTTACGAAGTAAATATAGTAACTTATTACTTTTGTATACTGACAGTAATTACTAATTTATTGCTAAATCTAAATTAAAATTGGCTTTGAGAATTATTTCTTCGCAACCGAATCAGTTAAGGGTACTGAAACCGTGATATTAGTTGAAAATGCTGGATGCTTTTCAATAAGTAAATACTGAAATATATCAATTAATCTCATGAGTTATGACAATAGCTGTAAGTTTTTGGCTGAAGAGTATCCAACAGACTTTGTGCGTTGGTTGCTGGGAATGGAAACAGAAGATATTAACGTACTTAAAACGGAGCTTTTTTTAGAACCAATTCGTGCTCCCAACCGTTACCTTTCTACAAACAAAAAATCGGATTTTACATATAGAATTTCAGACCGAACCTGTATCGAAACCTCCGATTCCCTTTCGCATGGGAGATTATTCCTTTAGGTTAAAACGGAAATACAAATGTCCTGTCACACAGGTAGTAATATTTTTGCAGGAAACTACCAACGAAATTGCATTTACTGAAGAATATCGCGACGAAACAACAATCCACCGTTATCGTGTAATTCGTCTATGGGAGCAGGATTCGGCTTTATTTCTTAACAATCGTGGACTTTTACCCCTAGCACCTTTAACAAAAACTGATTCACCCACAGCATTACTAAACCAAGTTGCCCAAACAGTAGCTACAATTTCAGATATAAGAGAACAACAAAACATAACTGGGTGTTTAGGGATTTTAGCTGGTTTACGATTTGATAAGGATTTAATTCGCCAATTTTTACCGGAGGATATTATGAGACAATCTGTAATTTATCAAGATATTGTACAAAAAGAAGCATTAAAATGGGTAAGGCTTATTATTAATAGTCGTTTTGGCGAAATTGATGCTTCATTGATGAAAAGGATTGAAAATTTGTCACCAGAACAATTAGAAGCTTTAGGTGAAGTGTTCTTCAGTTTTTCTAATATCAACGATTTACAAGCATACTTAGATAGATAAAACCGATAAAAATGTACTGAAAAACTTGCTTTCCTGATTTGAGAACGGCTGAATTCGGCTCAGAACACGGAAAGCACACCTCTATAAAAGAAATGAGTCAAATTCAAGAAAAACATACCACAGCGATGGATTTGGCGGAAGCAGCTTTTACAGCAAAGCTTCGAGGTAATTTAGAACAAGCCTCACAACTTATTCGAGAAGCATTTGAGAACGAGCAAGCTGCCGCTGCATTAATAGCTCATCAATTAGATGCAGAACCAAGTCGTTCAATCTTGCATCGAAGCGCAGCAACTTTGGCTGTAGATTGTGGAGAATTCAAAGCAGCAGAACGTTTAATTGCAACAGCTTTATCGGGAAATCCTCCTGAAGAAATTGCTGAAGAATTAAAAGATTTGTTTATTCAAATTAATTTACGCTCATACTTAGAACGTAATGGAATAAATATTGATAATGAGAAAATTAATGCTTTAATTTTGAAGAGTAAATAATTTATAAAAATAAACACTCTTATAGCAATTTACTTAGGAACGTGGATTTATTAACTTACAATTCTTGCTCATCAGCTAAGCTAGTAATTAAAAGTATTGAAGTTAAGTTTTGCACTTTATTTAATCCCCATTCCTTAATAATAGAATGGAACTAGAGGGGCATTTCGTTTAAATTTGGTACTTTGTGTCCTCGCCAGCGGAGAACTGACCAAGCATAAGCTTTTTGTAACATTAAACGGTCTGCTTTTATTCTTAACTCACTAAGTTCTTGACGTTCGCTCTTGTTTAGCTCTTCGTTACCGCTATTTTTCTCTAATAATTCTACGTGGCGTTTTTGCTGCTCCGAGGTGATTTGACTGTTGGCGTTAAGCGTTAGCGAAGCGTCTCTGAAAGAGATAGCTCTACCGGAGGTAATCGCCAATAATTCTTTATCATTCCAAATTTGCATTTGCAGAAGTTCTTCCTGAATTTCTAATGGTGCATTGTCGGGTGTGGGGGGTAAGTTGCTGAC
>JBCBHT010000330.1:0-7346 GCA_038525335.1 Cyanobacteria bacterium J06621_15
AAACACCTCACTCGCAGCCCGATGTAACAACGAATGCCGCCATACCAAGGATTTCATATCATCCGCATAACCCCCACCAATCACGCAAGCTACGGGATAACCAGCATTTACACAAGTACTCAAAACCTGCATTTCCCGTCGGTAAATTCCCGTATCTGTCAAAGCTAATTTACCCAATTTATCACCAATATGCGGGTCAACTCCGGCATCGTATAATACTAAATCTGGTTTAACTTCTGCTAGTAAATCTGGTAAGTATAGCGCTAGAGTTTGTAAGTATGCATCATCTTCCATTCCTTCCGGAAGAGGTACGTCTAAATCGCTTTGCTGTTTTCTACCGGGAAAGTTAACTTCACAATGCATTGAAAAGGTAAAAACGCTGTCATCATCTTGAAATATAAAAGCGGTTCCGTCTCCTTGATGTACGTCTAAATCAACGATGAGAATTTTTTGTGCAAGGTTGAGTTTCTGGATGACACGAGTTGCGATCGCAAAATCATTGAAGATACAAAAACCGCTACCGTAACTGGGAAAAGCATGGTGGGTTCCCCCAGCAGTATTGCAAGCTAAACCTTTATTTAAAGCCAATTTTGCCGCTAATATAGTACCACCAACCGCAGTACAGGTACGATTAACTAATTGCGGACTCCAAGGTAAACCGATACGTCGTTGCGCTTTTGTATCGAGGGTTCCGTTTAAATAACCATTCACAAATTCCCTGGTGTGAACTAACTCAATGGTTGATTGATTTGGTTTTTCGGGAGTATGAAACTGGTTTAAATCAGCCACTCCATCAGATAATAATAGTTCGTAGAGCAAGCGAAACTTCGGCATCGGAAAACGATGAGCGTCCGGTAGTGGGGTAACGTAATCTGGGTGGTAGACGATTGGTAAAGACATCGAAAGAGTTCGGAGTTATAAATTAGGAATTGAGAATTATAGCGGTTTTCACTTACATACAATACAGATTTAACCTTATCCCTTTTCTCCTCTCCTTAATCTACCGTGTACGCAAAAGTTACTAGGAAGAAGAGTATCCAATAGGATGGGGTAAGGTTTTGAGTGTGTTGGACTCGACTAAAAACTGCTATATTTTCTAATAACCAATATTCAATTGATAATTAATAACTGATAATTGATAACTGATAACTGATAACTGATAACTGCTCACTGTAAAGGTTTAATCATCCACAGCGATTGAGTTTGATAGCCAAGCTGGTTGTAGAGATTCAATGCTGGGGTGTTTGTTTGAAAAACCTGTAGCGCTATTTGGTTGTCACCTCTTTTTTTAGCCCAGTTTTCAACGTACTGCATCAAAGCTGTACCGATACCTTTACGACGATGTTCTGGGCTGACGTAAAGCATAAATATGTGTGCGTGACGCAATCCGCTAATCTGGTCAATGGCGTTTCCTATCCACAAACAGCCGATGGGACGGGTAGGAAATATATCTACTTGTTCTTCTTGTTCTTTGTTTTCTGGTAAATATTCTACCCACCAAATGGGGGTACTCGGAGAAAGGTACTGCTCGACCGTTTGCGATAAATGTGAAAAATCTTGTTTCGGAAACATATCTTGGTAGGTACGCTGCATGAATTTGACCAGCAGCGCTCTATCCAAGGTTGAGCCGGAACGAATTGTATAATCGGGTAATAGTTTTTTCGCCACTAATTTCGCCACTAATAACGTATTCGCTCGTTTGGTTATTTTTAGACTTTGCTGCTTTTGTCTTCCATGAAAGGAGAAATTAGGGGTACAAATTCTTGCAATGTACTATTTTCATTGTTTTCTAACATTCCCACTCCATCTTCTTCGATGGGTGCGGGTGCAGCCATATCTGAGGGTAAAAAGATACGAGCGCTAACTGCTACTAAAGCTAAGGAGAAAATTAGTACCGCGATTAAAGGAGCAATGAATTGACGTAATATTGCCATGTCTAGAAGTTTTAGTAATTAGTTTTTAGTTTAAGTTTAATTAAACTATTCTAGCGTCCCCTGTCCCTTTCTAAATCAGCAATAGCTCTTTGCCAATACCAATTTTCTGACATATCGGGATGATTTCGCTTGAGTTGTTCGACTAAGCGATTCGCGGTTGCTTTATCTCCACCAACTAAAGTAAAGAGTTGATTCTGTAAATGTATATCAGCTGTAGGTTCTGGTGTTGGGTATGACGGTTGTGTTGATAAAGAACGTGACTGACGCTTCTTAAATTCCCAAAATAGAACGAAATATAAGGTACCGAAAATAATTATTAAACTGAGGGTTCCCAAAAAAGTTACTAAATTCAATGTTAAATATCCCAAAATTAATTGAGAAAGAACGTAACCGAGGATAATCCCTATCGTCATTAGAATGACAATCGATACAATTCCAACGAATTCTTGCCCCATAAATCTACTTCCTTTTTCTAATCTTGGTTTCAGCGAATCGGAATTATTGACTCCAAGGGGCAAACGCTAGCGATATAAATTTAGTTGAGCAGGTGCAGCAGTTTAGATATCAAACTGTAAATCAAGACATGAGTTTTGAGTATAAACCGCTATTCGCAGTTATTTTAAACAAGAAAATTTTCTGATTAAAAAGTATTTTATTTTACTAACTGCCTAACAAGTATCAACAATTATAAAACAATATTTGATACTTGCTATACTCAAAATTTATTCTTCAGCCAGAGTGCCCACAATGGTTTCAATTGACGGTAAAGTCGTTATTTACTGCCATTGACATTTTGGTAAATGCGATTAGTCGCACAAAGAGTATAGACATATTTGTTACCAAAGCACCGTCTAATTTGTAAAGTACAATCAAATACCAATTCTAATTAGTCGATGCATACACCCCGGCATGAGAAAATTATTCGATTAAAACATGAACGATATATTGACACAGTTGTATTTTACTGTTGTGCCAATACGCCGATTTTTTAGGGGAAGAGGGGGTAGATGGGGAGATAAGGAGAAGTAATTTCAAATTCCTTGCTGGTCGCTGTTTACTGATAGCTCCTGATTTTTAGGTTCTAATTCTTCGCTTTTAGTTTCCGATTCGTTATTTTCTGCTTCTGAATCTTCATTCTTAACTCCTAACTCCTCACTCTTAACTCTTAACTCCTCACTTTTAATTTCTGATTCCTTATTCTCAGATTCTGATTCTTCAGCGATAAGTGTTACTTGTTTCCCGTTTTGATAAACTTGATGTCCTTTAATTTCTATACCTTTTTCTTTTAAACATTTTTCCCAACCTTGAAGGGTACCGATTTCGCTGGGATTTTCATATAATCCTGATTGAACTTCAATTTGGGTAAGCTGAGCGAATTCTTCGTAGAGCGGGTAGTTCGGGGTGACAAATGTTTCTTTCCGGTGCAATATTGGCGGATTTTCTCTTGTGGAATAATCCCCACGTTTGATTTTGAAGGTTTGTAAATCTATTATTATGGCGGATTTTAATGCTGGATGGGGGTCGGTGTCGAATTCGGGGTAATAAAGATAAGAAATTTTGGGTTCGCTGGTATGAAGTTTGACAAGTGTTATTTCTTCGGGTCGTCCGAATACGCGACTTGCACAACCTTCGTAGATTCGCAATTGTGGTTCTAGTTCGTTTAATGAGTTGATATGAACGTAAAGAGCGCTAGGAGTATATTTACCAATTTTACTTTTTTGGCAGGCTATTTTAACTACATTCTCTACACCCAAGCTAAATAACTTTTGGTCTGCAACTTCACAAGCATCTCGATACGAACCGAAAAAGGCTTTGATATCATGGCGAAGTCCTTCAGATAGCTCGGAAAATCTGGGACGCTCTTCCCGAAACTGGACTAAAGCCAGATAAACTTGAATATCAAGAGAACGACGGTAAGCAATTGCATCCCACTCAGCTTCGTCTGTTGCTCGCAATATTACTTTAAAAGCGCTGCGGATGCTGGTAAATTCAAGCAGCAATTTTGATTCATCATCCCATTTTAATTCCCCTGGAACGGGTAATCTACCGCGTTTTGTATAAAATTCAATTAATGGTGCTAATTGTTCTTTGCACTCTTCATATTTTTTTGTAGCGAGAATAATTCTTGGTGCAATTACACGGGTACGATAGCACTCGACGCGGAAGTTTTCTTTTTCTTCGTCGTCGCGAAACACGAAATAGATACCCAAAGCTACAGGTACCGCATCAACTTCTAAAGTCGTATCTATATATTGCTTGAGTTCTCCCTGTTCGTAATATTTCTGAAAAGTATTGCGACGAGTTACCACCCCATCCCCATAAGCCAATTGATTTTTGCTACTAATCGCATTTACTAACACTTGAGCAGCGACAATTAGTACTTTCCCAGCTAATTTCCACGCATTTTGAAGACTTTCAACGCGTTCTTCGGTATCTTCAATAACGTTAAGGATATAACCCAGATTAACCACATCGGCAGACTCTAAAGGCACATCGGGATTGTAATAAGGGTCCCAACCCGCACTTTTAATCTCCATCTCTGTCAATTTTCTGACATCTTCACCATGTCCGCATCCATAGTCAAAAAATGTCGTTTCCTGATTGATAATGTCAAATTCGACTGCCAATTTCGTCGGACGGGATAAGTCTGTGCGGTGAATTGCTGCTTTGTGGCGTTCAATGGCTAAATCTTCCAGCATAAGACAAATCCGATTCGCAATTGAGATTTATTATCTCATAGAAGAGGGGATTGGAAATAGTTAGGAGTTAGGAGTTAGGAGTTAGGAGTTAAAACTATTTATTCTCCGGTTCCTTACTCACTGATAACTGTTCACTGTTCACTGTTCACTGTTCACTGTTCACTGCTCCTCGGTTGCTAATTCAATTAAGTCTTCAATTTTCTTAATATTTGGGTCTCCTGCTAAATAGCCGATACCGCGATGTAGATGTAAGCGAAATTGTGTAATAAGGGTTTCTTTATCGGTTCCTAAACCGTCGTTGTGGCAGCGTTGTTTGAGGGCTAAGAGCAGCATATCGGACATTTCACCTCCAAAAACTCTCCATGCTAATTCGACGTTACTATCATGGGGAATCGGTATTGGTGAAGGAATTGTTTTTTCAGCTAAAGAACGACAAAAACCCCAGCGACATAAGATATTCCACTGGTCGATTTTGGTAAAACGTCTGAGCTTTACGAGTTGGTCTTTAGCTGTTTGAGATAACCGGATGCGTTCGATTGGAGATTCCATCTTTTGATTTTGGATTGATTGAAGAAGTGAGGAATTAGGAGTTAGGAGTTAAGAGTTATGAATCAGGGAGAGGGGGAAGAGGGGGAAGAGGGGGAGACAAGGAGACAAGGAGAAATGATTTCAAATCTCTTGCTGCTCACTGTTCACTGTTCACTGTTCACTGTTCACTGTTCACTGTTCACTGATTATTATCTTCCCATGCCCAATCCCCAATGCCTAATCCCCAATTACCAAAAATACCCAAACATGTAGGTTGGGTTGAGGAACGAAACCCAACATTCATCAGCATTTGTTGGGTTTCGCTATCGCTCAACCCAACCTACAATTTCTGTTCACTAATTATTATCTTCCCATGCCCAATCCCCAATCCCCAATTCCCAATTACCAATTACCAATTACCGATTACCGATTACCAATTACCGATTACCGATTACCAAAAATACCCATTTTCTACGGTTGTTTGACGGGTTTCTTGAGAGTATTTGAGCAGATATTCGCGGGTTATGGCTTCGTTTTTTCGCAGGGTTTTGACTTCTTTTTGAGCGATTTCTGTGTCGGTGGAAAGCAATATTACTTGGTGTGAGGCTGAGGGGAAGTATCTTTCTATGAGGTTGCTACGGTGGGATGAATCTAAGCGTCCTAATGGAGTGTCGATGGCTACTGGTAATCGGTGTCCGGAGACTCTTGCTAGTCCCCAGAGAAATGCTATTGCTAGCAGCTGCTTTTCTCCTGCTGATAGACGATGTTTATCAACTGGTTGGGAATTTAGGTCGTATAGGGAAAGGCTGAAGGTGTTGGTGTCGATAACGATACGGTGTACTAGGTCGGATTTGTGGAGCAGGTAACGAAAGCATTCTGTGACTTCGTTTTCTAATTTATTTAGTTTTCTCAGGGTAAGTCGTTCTCGAAATAGTTTTAAGGTTTCTTGTACTCTTGTAGATGCATCGATAATATTTTCTTTGCTATTACGCTGAATGGTTTTAACGCTATATTCGGTTAAGTCTCTTTTTAATTTATCAATTTCTGTCTGTAGTTCTGTTAAGCGACGGGTTACTGTTTCGCAATTACTTTTTAAATCGGCAACTTTCTCTTGTGCTTCTTTAACTAATTCTACTAATTTTTGATAATCTTCTGGTGCTGCTGCGGCTTGTATTTGTCTTTCTAAGGAAATAATGTCTTCTTCTTTATTTGTTAGCTGTTTTAACTTTTGTTTGGCATCATTTTTAGCAGTTTGTAAGTAATAAAGTATATTTCCGGCTTTACTTAAAGTTTCTGCATCTGCTTGCAACCAAATTGTTTCTTGTAAAGATGCGTTTCTGTTTTCTAAGTCTTTGTCTAAAAAGGTTTTGATTTGAGTAAATTTATTTTTAGCAATCTTGAGTTCATCAATCAAATTTAATAACCGCTCATCTCTTTCAATTAATACGTCTCTTGCTACTTGCTGCTGTTGAATTTTTAATTCTGACTCACCTCTTTCTTGGGCTTGATTTAATAAAGGTTCAATTAATGCAACTGGTAAAATACCTGCTGCTAAATCACACATTTCTTGACGGTTGTTTTCTACTTCTTGAGTTTTTTCGATTTTCTGCTTTTCTAATTGACTGCTTTCTGAAGCTATTTTTCCACCTTCACTGATAAATTTATCAAAAGCTTCCTGCTGTTGTTTTTCTGCTTGTTGTAAAAATTCTAGTTCTTGCTTTTCTACTTCTTTAGTTTCTTCGTATTCTTCTTGTAATTCTGTAAGCTGTTTTTCTATTTCTTCTAAATTAGCCAAATCTTTTGTATCAGCTAATTCCTTGCGTTTGCGATTAACTAAAATTTCTAAATCTACCGTCAAACGCTCCGCTAATTCCAAACCTAAAAGAGCGCGAATTGCTTCCACCACAACATTCGGTGGTTCTTCCTGTTCTGCTAATTCTTTAACTTGTTCTCCATCAAACAAAAATAAATTAGAAATTCCAAGAGGTAAAAGATTTTCAATATATTCATCCCAAATATTAACTAATCCCTCATCCAACCATTCATCATTTTCCCGAATATCCAAAATACCCAAATGGTCTTTACCATCTTTCGGATTTTTTTCCCAAGTTCTCACAATACGATATCTTGCGGGTTTATCGTTTTCAATATGTTCAAAAGCTAACTCAACACGAGTTTTATCTAC
>JBCBHT010000331.1:0-7314 GCA_038525335.1 Cyanobacteria bacterium J06621_15
AAACGAAGCAATCGCAAGGGCTGCGATTACTTCGCTTCGCTCGTAATGACGGTAAATATTTTTGTTGACTTACTTATGACCAACTTCTGAAGCAGTTGTAATATTCCACGAATTACGAATTATACTTAACCCAATCCACCACCATCAACGCTAAAATTACCCCCGGAAACGTAAGAAGCATCATTAGAAGCCAACCACATCACTAAATTCGCAACCTCTTCAGTTGTTCCGGCACGTTTTATCGGATATGGTGCAACAAGTTCTTTCTCTGTCACTTCCCATTGTTGCTTAACTCTGTCGAGCATTGCGGTATCAATAGCTCCCGGAGAGACTGCATTTACACGAATATCTTTACCGTATTCTTGAGCCGCCATTTTAGTCATATGAATTACTGCGGCTTTACTAGCTCCATAGCCAACTATATTAGGAAAAGCTCGTTTACCACCGATGCTTGCCATGTTAATAATTGCACCGTTTCCAGCTTTTAACATATGGGGAATTTCGTATTTCATTCCCAAGAAAACCCCGCGAGCGTTGGTATTCATTAAATCGTCGAAGTCTTCTACCTTAGTATCGGCAATTGGTTGCGGTGGATAATCGATACCTGCATTATTAAAAGCAATATCCAAACGACCGTATTTAGCAACACAAGCATCGACAAAAGCTTTGACTTCTTCAGCTTGACGCACGTCTGCTTTCATATAGGTTGCTTCTCCACCAGCATCGCGGATTTCCTGCTCTACCTGCTTTCCTAAATTCTCGCGACGACCGCAGAAAAACACTTTCGCACCTTGTTGAGCAAATGCTTTAGCTGTTTCTTTACCGATTCCGGAGGTTGCTCCGGTAATTAAAACTATTTTGTTTGCAAATTTACCTTGTGATTCTACTTTCGCTGCTTGAGCTGCAACTGGTGTGGTTTCATCTGCTTTGACTGCATTTTTTGTATAAATTGCACTTGCTGCTACCCCTGCGGCTCCCAATCCGGCTAATATTTGACGACGACTTTTATTCATGATTTTGATTGTTAAATATGTATTGTATTCCGAAAGATTATCGCAGAAAAAGAATCAGTCTGAGGATTTGAAAAGTTTATAATGTCGATTGTAAATGGCTTACAACTTGAGAAACCGATTGATTTACAGTATTTTCTTGGTCATAAAAATCAAATTGAGCGCGGTTTTCTAACCAGACAAACTTTTTATTATCAGTAGGAATATTCTCAAAGAATTTCTTAGCACCTTGAGGAATTGCAGCTTGTTCGCTATGAATAAATAATGTGGGTACGTTAATATTTTTAGCTTTTGGCATGGGATTAAATGTTAACCATTCTTTCCATGACATGATTGCAAATTCATTATCCCATTCAGGAATTGCACCGCGTTGAGCTTCAGTATAGTATGGAATTTCGCCGAACATTGGTGCTTGGGAATTGGTTTTACTCGCAGCTGGTACTATTTCAGCTTTTCCTGTTTTTTCAAATTGCTTTCTTGCAACTTCACCGATTTTGATTTTTTCTTGTACCGCTTCTTCTCCACCGTAAACGGTATTAACAATTTCTGGGCTGTGAATCCAAGGTGCTACGGTTATCAATGATTTGATACGAGAATCTTCTGCTGCTGCTTCTACCATGTAACCAGCACTAGCACAAATTCCTAATCCAGCGATTTTATTGCTATCTACAGCATCAACGGTTTGTAAGAAACCAACAGCATTTTTTATATCTTTGATTTTTTCTGTAGGAGATTCAAACCCGCGTAATTTACCACCGCTTTCTCCAAAGGTGCGAAAATCAAATGCGAATGCAGCAAATCCTTCGTCTGCTAGTTTTTTAGCATATGTTGCAGGCATTTGTTCTTTGATTGTCATCCAAGCACCGGTGACAACTACTGTAGGTAATTTATCTCCTGGTTTGTAATTCGCAGGTAGATATAGATTACCAACCAAGGTTTCTTCTTCACTTTGGAAGGTAACGCGATTAACACCAGGTTTGTAGTTGTTCGCTGCAATGATATTATCGGAAACTTGCTGTATTTGTGGTTGTATTAAATTCTTGCTCGATTCTAAATTTCGATTCTGAGTACAAGCATTAGCAGTGACTAAAATTAAAGAAATAGCAGCAGTGTGAATCATTCTAGAAGCGAGTTTCATGGTTGTTTCTCCCGGTTGTTTTGTTCGTTAAATCTAATTTAGAAAAATTACCGGTGAAACTAAAGTCCGATTCTTGCGCTGTTATATCAAAATCTTGCTTTGGTTTAAATAAACGAGGTTAAGGTTCCTGGTAACCGTTCTCGGTACTTAGAATCGAGCAATCCAAAATCTAAAATCTAACAACCATCCGTTGTTAAAATCCACAATCTAAAATCTAAAATCCAAAACTCTAGTTGACAGAATCTTTTTTTTGATTTAAATTAAATAACGTGACGTAACGATAATTAGTCAAAACAATTTCTTCTAAGAGAATTATGTTTATGATGGTACATCGGAAATTGAGTTAACAGTCGCGAAGCTGGCTATAAAAGGTTTAAAAATTTACAAGTTTTAGAATTTTTCAAGGAGTAAAAAATGAACGCACCACAAACCAACAAAGTAGCTTTAATTACTGGAGCAAATAAAGGATTGGGGTTGGGAATCGCGAGAAAACTGGGACAACAAGATATTACAGTTTTAATCGGAGCGAGAAGTCAAGAAAAAGGTGAGGAAGCAGTTAATAAATTGAGGTTTGAAGGTATTGACGCACATTTTATTCAAATGGATGTAAGCGATGACAATAGTATTCAGAAAGCCTATAATGCTATAGCTCAAAAATTTGGCAAGCTAGATATCTTAGTTAACAATGCAGGGGTTAATTTAGAATTCTCCGCAGGTATCCCCAAACCCAGTCAGGTAAGTCTCGATGTTCTAAAGAAAACTTTTGATATTAACTTCTTTAGTGTTGTGGGTGTAACTCAAGCGATGTTACCTCTAATTCGTGAATCTGAAGCTGGCAGAATTGTCAATATCTCTAGCGACATGGCTTCTTTGACTTTGCATCAAGACCCTAGTTTCAAATTTTACGATTTCAAACAGCTTGGTTACGATTCATCCAAAACAGCAGTTAATGCTTTTACCATTCATCTAGCACATGAATTAAAAGATACTAATATCAAAGTAAATTCCGCTCATCCCGGTTGGGTAAAAACCGATATGGGAACTGATGCTGGGGAATTAACTGTAGAAGAAGGTTCAGCAACACCAGTTTGGTTGGCTACTTTACCTGAGAATGGTGTGAATGGCGGTTATTTCGATGAATATCAACAGCCGATGTCTTGGTAATTAGGAAATGGTTGCTGCAAATACCGATTTTAGCTGAGATTTTTTTTGTTTAAAAACATTACACAACGTTTAGTAAATTATTGAAGGAGAATTGACAATGACTAAGTTATCTGGAAAAGTTGCACTAGTTACAGGAGCATCTTCTGGTATTGGTGAAGCGACTGCATTAGCATTAGCAGAAGAGGGAGCGAAAATTGCTTTAGTTGCTCGAAGAGAAGAGCGGTTGAAAGAGCTTGCTGACAAGATTACCGCTCGTGGAGGAGAAGCGATTTCAATAGTTGCAGATATTTCCGACCTTGATAAAGCAGAGCAAGCGGTTCATCAAACCTATAATGCTTTTGGTCGTGTAGATATTTTGGTTAATAGTGCTGGGGTTATGTTTCTTAGTTCTATTGCTGAAGCTAGTATTACAGATTGGCAGAACATGATTCAACTAGATTTGTTGTCATTGATGGCTATGAGTAAAACTGCTTTATCTTATATGCAGGGACAAAATAGCGGACACATTGTCAATATATCTTCAGTAATGGGTCGGACAATTTGGGGTGGTCGTAGTTCGGGATACAGTGCTGCAAAATGGGGTGTAGGTGCTTTTTCCGAAGCTTTGAGACAAGAATCGATTGAGAATAATGTTCGAGTAACTTTAGTTGAACCGGGAGCGGTAGATACTGAATTATCCCATAAGATTACTAATCCAGCGGTGAAAGAAGAAGTATTGGGATATGTAGCCAACGTAGAAGCTCTCCAGAGTGAAGATGTAGCGTCGGCTATTTTATATGCAGTTACCCAGCCAAATCGAGTCAACGTCAATGAAATTTTGCTTCGTCCTTTAAAGCAAGAGTTTTAATGTATTTGCTGGTGTTGCTGAATCGCAATACCAATTATGCGAAGTCCAGGACCAATTCTCACAGAAGGTTTTAAAGAATTTGCCTTAGTAAGAGCCAAACAAGAAGGTTGGGCAGAAGATATTACAGTAATTGAACGTAAATGGGCAACAGAAGTTGTTCCAAACCCTACAGGACGCATGGGAAGACCAGAAGATATTGCTGATGCTGTAACTTTTCTAGCAAGTCCCAGAGCTAGTTTTATCAATGGAGCTAATCTGCGTGTAGATGGCGGTACTGTACCAACTATTAACTAAGTTTCAAGCAAGATGAATGATTAAACTACTGTAATTGGTTTACTTTATGATGCATAAAAAGAGGAAAAATGAAACTTAAGAAAAAAGTCGCATTAGTAACTCGAAGCAGTCGAAGTATTGGCAAAGGAATTGCCCAAGCTTTAGCTAAAGAAGGTGCTTTAGTTGTCATTAATTATGTCAGTAACCAGGATGCAGCAGAAGCAACAGTTAAAGAGATAAAAGATGCTGGAGGTCAAGCTTTTGCTGTTAAAGGAAATATTGGTTCGCTACAAGAAATCGAACAATTATTCGTTGATATGGATACTCAATTGCAAAGGTTAAGGTTCCCGGTAAACCATTCTTGGTACATCCGTTACTGAAATCTAAAATTCTTGTTGACAGAATCTTTTTTTTGATTTAAATTAAATAACGTGACGTAACGATATTTCCAGGAGGAAACAATCATGGTGAGCAATTCTAAAGTCTGGTTAATTACGGGTAGTTCCACAGGATTCGGACGTACCTTAGCAGAAACGGTTTTAGAAAAGGGTGATAAAGTAATTGCAACAGCACGTAAACCGGAACAGTTAGAGGATTTAGTCTCGAAATATCCCGATACAGCGATAGCATTGAAGCTCGACGTTACGAATCAAGTAGAAATAAAAGCAGCGGTTGATAGTGCGATTGCTAAATTAGGAAAGATTGATGTTTTGGTTAATAATGCTGGTTATGGTTTGATTGGTGCTTTAGAAGAAGTTAGTGAGGAGCAGATTAAACGTAATTTTGATACAAACTTATTCGGTGCAATTAATGTAATTCGAGCGGTTTTACCTATGATGAGAAAACAGCAAAGCGGTCATATTATTAATATGTCAGCTATCGCGGGTTTTACTAACGAACTGGGTTTTTCGATTTACGGTGGTGCTAAATTTGCTCTGGAAGGTGTATCGGAAGCTTTAGTCGGAGAAGTTGCACCTTTGGGAATTAAAGTAACAATTGTGGAACCGGGACCTTTTCGTACTGATTTTATCGGACGCTCTCTCGACCGAGCAGAAGAACAAATGGAAGCTTATCAAGGAACAGTGGGAAAGTTTCTGAATTTTTTAAATAATATTGAAGGAAAGCAACCGGGTGACCCTCACAAAGCTGCTGAAGCGATTATCAAGGTTGTTAATTCTGAGAATCCACCGTTGAGGTTGGTATTGGGTCAATATGCTTACAGTAAATTCCGTCAAAAGATTGAATCTTTGAAAACAGAG
This sequence comes from Cyanobacteria bacterium J06621_15, assembly GCA_038525335.1. Taxonomy (GTDB): domain Bacteria; phylum Cyanobacteriota; class Cyanobacteriia; order Cyanobacteriales; family Nostocaceae; genus Rivularia. The sequence continues at coordinate 5,692 of JBCBHT010000331.1, forward strand.
TTAGATGAATGGGAACTGGTAGCTGCAAATACGGATTTTGAATAAAACATTGCTTTTATGAAAATTCTGTTTATAAGGGGATGAATCATGAATAAAGACAAAAATAATAAAAATTGTCGCTTCAAACATACAATAGGATTGGGATTATCGACTTTATTACTCTTTAGTGCAATTAAAACCCAAGCGGAGATAAAACCATCGAAAAACGTTGATAAAACTCAAACAACCCAAGTCAGTCAAAATAATTTAACAAACCGAAATAGAGTCACAACAGAAGTTCGTGAATTTATTACTGCTTGGGGTAAAGGTTGGAGTCCAAAGGAAAAAGCTGCTGAATTTACTCGCGCATCTTTTGCACTTTTTTATCTACAAAGCGACAAATTATTAGCATTTGATTTTACTGATTCTAAATCAAGAACTGTTTTCAAAGGTGTTAAAATTCATCACGATACTTGGGAAGCTTTTGTTCGTGGTTATAGTTACTGGACTTTTACCCCTGTAGCTGAAAGTATTCGAGTTTATTCCCAATCAGATAAAGCAGCAGGAGTAACTCTATATGTAGATAACTACGGTAGAAAACCAGACGGAACTGAATTTAAAGCTCGCGCTCATGCTACGTTACTGCTAGAAAAACAAGATGGTAATTGGGTTATTGTTCACGAAAATATTTGGGGTCCTGTAAATGAATAAATCAATGGAACTTCAAACCAAAGGTAAACCCATATTCATAGAAGATTTTTTTGTTTAAAAACATTACACTACGTTTAGTAATTTATTTAAAGGGGATTGGTGATGAATAATAATCAACGTCAAATTTTAGTTCTCGGAGCAACTGGTAAAGTTGGTGGAAAAGTTGCTGAGTTATTAGCGGAATCGGAAGATGTCAAAGTTGTAGCTGGGGTTCGTTCTCCTGAGAAAGCAGTTACGTTACAAGAACAGGGAATAGAAATTCGTCATCTGGATTTGGATAAACACGAGACATTAAAACCAGCTTTGGAAGGAATAGACCGTGCTTTACTCATGACTGGTTACACCGTGGATATGCTCAAACAAAGTAAAGCTTTTCTGGATACAGCTAAACAAACGGGAGTTAAACATATAGTTCATATTGGAGCATCTGGTTCACCTACAAACGAAGTAGCACATTGGGGATGGCATCAATATATAGAAAAATATATAGAATCATTGGGATTTAGCTTTACTCATCTACGTCCCGAAGCATTTATGAAAAATATAACTGATTTTGGGTGGTTGAATAAAGATGTTGTGACGAACTATATCGGTGATTCTCGTTGGAGTTGGGTTGATAGCGATGATTTAGCTTTAGTTGCTGCGGAAACCTTACGACAACCAGAGAAACACGCTGGTCAAATCTATCCCCTGGGTTACGATACCGCTACTATTCCGGAACTGGTACAGATAATGTCCGAGGTGATTGGTAAACCCTATCGAGTAGAAAATCATTCTCCCGATGAATTTTTGCAAAATATGCTTGAGTTTGGAGCGGAACCAGCATATATTCACTGCGTTTACACTCAGTTTAAATTGAATATTGCAGGTAAGATTCCTAATGCTGATGCTACTTTTGATAACTTTGCAGCAATTACGGGACGTAAACCAACT
>JBCBHT010000332.1:0-7270 GCA_038525335.1 Cyanobacteria bacterium J06621_15
TACCCAATTCCCAATTACCAATTATCAATTATCAATTATCAATTACCAATTACCGATTACCAATTACCAATTCCTAATTGAAGCGATGAGGTGTTTGTAGACTATTCCAGCTTTGCCAAGAATTACTGTTAGTGTCAAAACATTGCCAGGAACCATTGTTTGATTCTCGATAACAAAATAAACTGCGTTCGCTGGCGTAGAGGTCGTCAGTAAAGTAATATACTATATCTCGAAAAGGATAGGTTTTGCGGCTTAATCGTTTTGCTACAGCTTGGTTGGGACATTCGACAATAAACACTGGTTCGGAATCTATATATCCCAAAGAGAAAATACACATTCGTAAGATAGCTCGCAGCCAACTTTCGGAGTTTTCAAAGCATTTATCAACAATTGTATTGCTTAAAGCTCTTTCTAGTTTGCGGTTTTGTTTGTTATCGGGAATACGATGCTCTGACATAACGTCACCATATTGCAGAGGGCGTTCTTTTGAGATTAAACTATAAACTTTATGAGTGACAAGCGCATACGCAAAATTACTGCACCTCGATGTTCAGTTAGGAAATAGGGAACGGGGAGCAAGGAATAGACAGTATGTAATTGGTAATTGGTCATTGATAACTGATAAAATTCAGTTACGTTAATAAAAATAATTTGTGATGACTGAGGGGGGCTAATCAAATGGATGCATCAACTAAGGGTGCGGATGCTGTTGACGAGGCTATTGCTAAGGGAATTGATTTAGATGGTTCTGCTATTGAACCTGAAAAACTAGATTTATATAACAAAGTTATGGCTTTGGAAGGTAATAGACAGCGTAGTGGTGTAAAGAATACTATGCGCTCTCGTATTGTCCGAATTGGGGCTAAACACATAGCCCAAGATGAACTGAATAAAATGCTTTCTGAAGCTGATTTTTTACCTTTAAAGGAAAAAGAAATCGCTTTTTATTATGGTGGGAAGTAGAGTAAAATTGATTTTGGGCAATTTGCAGTAAACAATAAAAACATTCAGCATACTGTCTTTTTAGCTTTATATTATTTAACGAAATAAGTAAGCGAACAAAAATATTTACCGTCATTGCGAAGGTCGTGAAGCAATCTCAGCCCTTGCGATGATCCGCAGCTGAGCCGCACCTTCGGTGAACGCTGAATGCTTCGTTTCACTTCGTTCCACTCGCAATGACAATGTGTAGTTAATTTTGTTTAACTACTTAGTTAAAAACCCGGTTTTTCTATAAAACCGGGTTTTTCAATACTTAGTAACTTCATAGATTGCTGAAAAATATTTGTAATACCTCATTTGTATACATCTGAACATATTTGTATATATCTGACTATATTTTTTAAATTAAAACTATATACCCTGTTCCCTACTCCCCATTCCCTAAAAAAATTATTTTTGCGTAAAAGTTGAACCTAGAGGAAGATACCAGAATAGAAGTTACCACACCCATTGATGAACAGCGATTCTCTCAATCAAAGATTAATTTTGTTAGTTGAGGAGATTAAGCAATATTCGGCTAACGACTGTAGTAGGAAAATTCGAGTTCAGCGACGGATAGCTCTAAATAAGTTTGTTAACGCTATTGTAAGTTCTGGGCGATTGAGCAAACAAACTCAGTGGTCGAGATTGCCTAATTATGAAGATTATCATAATGAAGCATTGCAGTTAACTTTGATGGAAATATGCAAAAAAATTGATGAATATAATCCAGAATATCCGGTAATGGCTTGGGTGAATAAAATTTTTCATTGGCGATTTATTGATGTTGTAAATAAGGAGCGTAAGAAGGGAATTACTAAGATTCCGAGAGGGGAAAGAATATCGCCGGTTTTATCTTTAGATGATATCAATAAAGAAATAAATACAGAAGATTCAATATCTCGACAAGAAATTGTTCGGGATATTATCTGTAAAGACCCGGAAAAGTATTTAGCGAGTCAACATTTGAGAGGACATTCGCAAGCGAATTTGCAAGCAATTTTGATTTTATTATTAGAAGGAAAAAAGTGGAAAGAAATTTCTCAAGATTTGGGTGTTCCTTTGACAACTGCTTCTAGTTTTTATCAACGCCGAATGCATAAAATAATCGACTATCTAAAGAAGTATATATAGAACTAAATTAACGTAAATTAACCACTGCTACCCAAATAGTTTTATCATGAACAGTACTACTCAAAAACTCAGCTTTACAGTGAACTTGTCTTTTGAAGCTCACTCAATAGCTCAAGAATTAGTATCGGAAATCTCTAATAAAACAAAACGCCAGCAAATTTATTTAAATAGTTTGGCTGTTTTTGCTGTCAATCATTATTTACTGTGTATGGGATTTGAGACTGATTATTTAGAAGGTGACAGTCGAAATCCTTTAGCCGTTCAATTGATGAATGTTGCTGATTTAATAGTTAAAGATATTGGCAAATTAGAATGTATTCCGATTTTAGCTGAAACAGAGGTTGTGGAAATTTCACCGGAGGTTTGGGAAGATAGAGTTGGCTATATTTTTGTTGAGTTGAATGATTCTCTTAAGGAAGCAAAAATAATAGGTTTTACTCCTAAAGCTGCGGCTGAGATTAATTTGGATAAAATAGATTCTTTGGAAGATTTTCTAGTTTATTTAACTGAATTGGAAGAGGTTGAAACCACATCTGATGTGATTAATTTTCGACAATGGTTGGATGGAGTTATCGATACAAGTTGGCACAAACTTGATGAATTGTTAAAACCTCAACAGTTGGGATTAGCTTTTAAAAATGAGGTGAGTATAACCAGAGGACAAAAGATTGATTTGGGAATGCATTTGGATAAAATATCTGTGGCTTTGGTAATGAAAATTATGTCGGAAAATGAAAGTGAGGAAGTTGATATTTTAACTCAGGTTTATCCTATGGGAGAAATGGCTTTACCGGAAGGAATTAAGTTAATTGTTGGGGATGAAAGGGGAGTTGGTTTAGAAGTGGTTTCGAGACAAGATGATAATTGGATTCAGTCGGAGTTTAGTGCTGAGTCTGGGGAAAGGTTTAATATTACGGTTGTTTATGGTGATTCGGAGGTGAAGAAAGAGTTTGAGGTTTAGTAATGGATGGTTTTGGTAATGGATAGGTTTGGTAATAGATGGTTTTGATAGCGGATGTGTTTGTGTGGGGATTTTAGATTTTTGATAATTTGTTAATCTGAAATCCTTGTTTTTATAAGCTTTTTTTCCAAGTTTTGGTTTTGTTTTGGTTTAATTGAGGTTCGAGGGTAAGCTGATTAAAAAATTTGACTCAAAAGTTCGTCGCGAGTTAAATCGAAATGCTCTGCAACATCTCGCAATATAGCATTGAGGGTTCCAACTTTTAATGGATTATGGGCGGGAACTGTAATATGATGTTCGCCATTAAGTTGAGTTGTAAGACGAATATGACTCCCTGTTTGCCTACTAACCACATATTCAAAACATGATAATGCTTTAGCTAAATCCTCACCAGATAAATTTCGTGGTATTTTCACGAAGCAATGACCTCATCCTTAACAAAATGGAGTCTAATTACTTTAGGACGATTCATTTCATCCGGAAAATGACAGCGAACTGCATCACGCACTATTTCTTTCAAACTAGCCATATCTTCAGCTTGAGTAAATATCGATTCTCCCAAAGCCTTAGCTGTGTAACCACCTTCTGGATCTTCTTCAATTAAAAATACTATTTCAGTTGCGATGTTATTCACGGATTTTTTGTCTAACTTACTCGCTATTTTATAGCAATATATTGCTGCAGGATTACTCAAGATTTTTTTATCAAGATTTAATTATTTCTTATTCCCAAATTCTTCATATAGGTACGCTACCAATACATAAATGTTCGATTTTTCTGTAAATTTTGCGTAAAATTATGCCAAAACTACCGATAACAGAGTATAGCTTCGGTATCGTTGCGGTAACAAATATGAACAAATTAGTTGTACTCAAACTGGATGGTGATTTTGAGCGAGGATTTCGGGTTGGTTTGGAAATTGGTGAGGATGGTAAACGTGCGGATGTTGAGTTAAATGATAGTCAGTTAAGATTACCTGCTATCCCTAAGTTACCTAGCATTTATCAAGAATGGTGTAGAAGCTATCGCGGTTTGGATGGATATCGAATTAAGGTTAAGAAGGGGTATTTATCAAATGTTAAAGTTTCGTCTTTGAAGCAAAAATGTCAAAGTAAAGCCGATGATATTAAATTCAATTTTACTAATTGGTTAAAAGCTGATTCTTTTTATCGAATTAAGGAAGAATGTTTAATAAATTTATCTCCCGATGATGAGATTCGATTTATTATTCGTACTACTGAATTACAATTACGAAAACTTCCTTGGCATTTATGGGATTTGTTTGATAGCTATCCCGATGCTGAGATAGCTTTTAGTAGTTTATCAAGTCGTCGTTTTAATAAAATTTATCGCAATCGGGTCAGAATTTTAATTGTTTTAGGTAACAGTGAAGGAATCAATGTTGCTGATGATGAAAAGTTGTTGAAAGAGTTTTGTCAGGATGCGGAATTAGTTGTTTTAACCGAGCCTTCGGTGTTGGAGTTAAACGAATATATTTGGGATGAAAAGGGATGGGATATTCTCTTTTTTTCGGGACATAGCATTACTGAATCAAGTCAGGGAAGAATTTATTTAAATATATTTGATAGTTTAACGATAGAAGAATTAAAAGAAAGCTTGAAAAGGGCGGTTAGGGGTGGGTTGCAGTTAGCTTTTTTCAATTCTTGCGATGGTTTGGGAATTGCTGCGGAACTGGAAAGTTTGCATATTCCGCAAGTAATTGTGATGCGGGAACCGGTTCCAGATAAGGTCGCTAACCAATTTTTGAAATATTTTTTTCAGGAGTTTACTGGGGGAAAATCTTTTTATAAATCGGTGAATATTGCTCGGAGAAAGTTACAGGGATTAGAGAAAAATTATCCCTGTGCGAGTTGGTTGCCGGTGATTGTGCAGAATTTATTAGAAACACCTCCGACATGGCAAAGTTTAGGTGCTGTTAATAAAAACCCGTATTTGGGTTTGGCTGCTTTTAAGGAAGAGGATGCAGCTAATTTTTTTGGTAGGGAATTTTTTATCAAGCAGTTGGTATTGACTGTTAATCAAAAGCCATTTATGGCTGTTGTCGGTGCTTCGGGAAGTGGAAAGTCTAGTGTAGTTTATGCGGGTTTAATTCCGCAGTTGAAGCAGGATAAGAAACGGGATTGGTTGATTGTTGATTTTCGTCCTGGTAATAATCCTTTTGAGTCTTTGGCTATTGGTTTATTACAAGGATTGTCGAAGTTAAAACCTCACCCTAGCCCTCTCCTTGTTAAGGAGAGGGGATTGGAATTTGAAACTTACTCTAGCCCTCTCCTTGTTAAGGAGAGGGGACAAGATGTAAATCACAATCGTTTTAGGGAGTTGGAATTAGAGGTTGAATTAAGAGGTGGTAAAAATAGTTTAGAAAATTTTGTTGAACCGTTTATTATTGGCAATCAAAAGTTACATTTGGCGATAATTGTAGACCAATTTGAAGAAGTTTTTACTTTATGTTCCGATACAGATTCTCGCTATCTTTTTATCGATAATTTACTTAATTTAACTAAAATTTCTGGCTGTCATATAATTATCACTTTGCGAGCGGATTTTTTTGCGGAAGCTTTGTCATATCGTCCTTTGGCTGATGCTTTGCAGGATGCTCAGGTCAATTTGGCTGCTATGGATGAGGAAGAGTTACGAGCAGCGATTGAAAAACCAGCGGCTAATTATAGTGTTGGTTTGGAGGAGGGTTTGAGTCAACGTTTGATTGATGCTGTGTTGTCATCTCCGAGTAATTTACCTTTGTTGGAATTTACTTTGACTCAGCTATGGGAAAAGCAGTGGGATGGTTGGTTGACTCATCAAGCTTATGAAGAAATTGGTGGTGTGGAAACTGCTTTGGCTAATCATGCTGAAGCAATTTACAGTGAATTAATTGAAGGGGATAAACAAAGGGTACAGCAGATATTTGTGCAATTGGTGCAGCCTTCGGAAATAAGCGCAGATATTCGCCGTTTAGCTGTTCGGGAGGAGGTGGGAGATTGGGATTTGGTGACTCGGTTAGCTGATTCACGTTTGGTGGTCACAAATCGCAATCAAGTTACCGGTGTAGAAACCGTTGAAATTGTTCATGAAGCATTGATTAAAAATTGGCGACGATTGCAAAAGTGGATGAGAGAAGATGGTGAGTTTCGGTATTGGCAGGAGCAGTTAAGGGTTTTTATCAAACAGTGGGAAAAAAGTAATGAAGATGAAGGAGCTTTGTTACGCGGTAAATCTCTAATTGATTCTGAAGAATGGTTATTACTAAGATTAAATCAAATTAGTTCGGTTGAACAAGAATTTATTAGTTTAAGTTTAGATTTACGTCGTCGAGAAAAAAGAGAAAAGAAGCAAGCGAGAAGACGAGTTATTGTTTGGTTAGTAGGTGGTTTAATTGCGGCTTTAATTTTAGCTGGAATTGCAGAATTTCAATCGCAGCAAGCGGAAATTCAACGTCAAAAAAGTGAAATTAATCAAATTAATTCCCTGAGTTTGACTGCAAAAACGCTGTTGGATTCTGGGAATCAAGTTGCAGCACTCAATTCTACTTTGGAAGCTAATAAGAAGCTAATTGAATTGAGAGACAATTTGGATGCTGAAACTGAAATAAAGTTGTTTAGTTCTCTACTAGAAAATGTTAATTCAATTCGCGAATATAATATTTTATCCAGCCATGATTCTCAGGTTAATAGCGTGTCTTTTAGCGACGATGGAAAGCTTTTAGCTTCTGCAAGTCAGGATAATACGATTAAAATTTGGCGACGAGATGGAAAATTACTGCAAACGCTAACAGAACCTAAAGATGGGATTTTTAGCGTTATATTTAGTCCTGATAATCAATTTATTATTACTGGAAGCTTTGGTAATACAGTTAGTTTGTGGCGATATAATTCCAGGACGGGTTTATTTACAAAAAATCCTGTTGTGACTATAACAGAACCAGAAGAATTATGGGCTGTTGCTTTCAATATTAAGGAGAGGGGGGATATGTTCTTTTCCACCGACTGGTTCCTAGCCTCTGACTGAGAACCGCTGAGTGAAGGCTCTGCCTGTTAAGTGTAGCGGAGGCAGAGAGAGCCTCCTGAAATACATTCCCAGCCGGAGACTGGGAACGAGGAGAAGCCGGAGACTGGGAACGAGGAGATATGTTCTTTCCCCTCTCCTTGACAAGGAGAGGGGTGTCCGATAGGACGG
>JBCBHT010000333.1:0-7260 GCA_038525335.1 Cyanobacteria bacterium J06621_15
GTCCCTGTGATTGCTTCGTTTCACTCCGTTCCACTCGCAATGAAAATGTGTAATTAATTATGTTTAACTACTTAGATTAAAATTTTTTTAATAGCGCTACATAATTAAATTCGGATAACGTTGGGTTACGACACGATTTAACAAATTTTAGTCATAATTTTAATTAATCATCGTGTCTAACCCAACCTACCTTCCAATTACGAATTACGAATTACGTAGCGTTAGTGTCACCCGTTAGCGGAGCGTGTCCGATAGGACATAGGGACATACCCCTAACCTCTAGCGTGCAAAACTAGCGCTCTATCCAGTTGAGCTATGACCCCGAAAAGCTGGTGACAGGAATTGTTAGCGCAGCGTGTCCGACAGAACATATCTGCAACAAAGCCGATTACAAATCAGTTGCTCTACCGTTGAGCTACACCAGCGTTTAGTTATAAAAACACTCTTGATAAGGTTAATATGGGTCGTCAGAGACTCGAACTCTGAACTTTCCGGTTAAAAGCCGGATGCTCTGCCAATTGAGCTAACGACCCATGAATCCGAATCACAAAATTTAAGGTCTTGAAACACTCGGATAATACTGCTGGTGGGAGTCGTTCGCGTTAGCGTCTCCCGAAGGGAGAACCCCACAACATCTAGTTTCTAAGACTAGCGCCTCTTCCAGTTGGGCTACAGCAGCATATTGGTACTCCCGGTGGGAGTTGAACCCACACATAGACTGTTTTTAAGACAGCCGCCTCTTCCATTTGGGCTACGGGAGCATAAATGAACTTATTTATTATTGCGAATAGAATTGGAGAGATAGTACTCGAACCTATATTTTTCAGTTTTAAAGAGCGATGCTATAGCAATTAAACAACTCTCCGATATATATTTAAAAACCGTTAATTTCTCAAATGTTTGAACTTTGAGATTGGCTTTGTTTTGTCCAATATCCCCTTGGTGGTTTTTCGATACCATAAGATTTGCACCATTTTTCCACTGCCTTGTCACTAACACCAAAATCTTTAGCTATTAAAGTTGTTGGTTTTGACCAAATTAATTTTGTCAATTCTTCTCTAGAAGGTCTTTCAACTTTCCTCCTTGTAAAGTTGAATTTTATTGATGCACATTTTTTGCACAGTCCCAATTTAGAGTGTTTTGTTATTGCTGCATAACATTGCGAACAAGAAAAAATCTTGATTTTTCCATAACTTGATCGCCTGCCAGCAAAAGTTTCAGTCTGGCTATGACAGTTTGGACAAAGTAAACGTAAATTTTCAAGTCGATTATCGTTATAAATACCGTTAATATGGTCTAATTGCAAACAAAGACGTTTGCCATTCCACTCCGGCAAAATACCACACTCGTAACATTTTTCCTCCAATAATGATTCTTCAATCAATCTATTTTTAAGGTCAAATCTGTTATAAGAAGAGCCTATGATTAGAATATTTTCTAATGGGATTTTGTTTTGTTTTGAATACCTTCTTAATCCGATTGTATTGTCTCCTATCGGCGGGATAATACCATGTTTATCACACCAATTATGGAAATTTTTATAGTTACCACCAGCTGCTCGAAGACCTAGATATTGCAAACATTGCTTTACAGATGAACAGCATTTTACAGCTTCTTCTACTTTTGATTTATTTGACAGAATACTTCGCCGTGGCATGAATTCGCAGAAAGATGTTTAATAGTTAAAATATATGGTAACACAATTAAGTAAATCATAAATTGCTAGTTCAACTCAAAATTTAGCTGCCGAGGTAGGGTTTGAACCTACAAACTCCTGTTTCAAAGACAGGTGACTCTACCAATTCGTCCACTCGGCAATGGAAACTGCCCCAGTAGGATTTGAACCTACAACCTCGCGGTTAACAGCCGCTCGCTCTGCCAGTTGAGCTATAGGGCAATGAATGAAGCCCCCCAGGTCAGAATTGTTAGCGAAGCGTCTCCTGAAGGGAGATACTGACGACCTCCCATTTTTCAAACAGGCGCTACTACGAACTGAGCTACCGGGGGATAATAGAGAAGGAAAGATGGATACTATCAAATGAGCTAGTCAAATTCAGCATCTCAAACCAGTCATTTCGACATCTTTCCCATAAAACTATAACGCTAGGGTATTCAGATAACGCGAATGTAGTCTGATATGTTATCTAATTACACCAGGTTTCAAACGGAGAGAACAGGAATTGAACCTGCAATGGACTTATATCCACGACTGTTTAGCAAACAGCTTGCCTTACCAATAGCGACCTCTCCCTAGTGGGTCGGGCTGGAATTGAACCAGCAACCAGAATGGACTGTTTTACAGACAGCTGCCCGCACCAATAGGCGAGCCGACCCATTTTTACAATGCCTATGGCACTGTCAACACAGAGACTAAAGGTGTTCCCATAAGGTAATCACAACAACAGTTTTGAAGACTGTAATGTTAGCAATTATGCTATCTCTGCATTATTTGGAGTCCGGGGTGGGATTCTAACCCACGATTGTCGGTGTTGCAGACCGATGCCTTAAACGCTTGGCTACCCGGACACTGTACGGGGATGACGGGACTCAAACCCGCGACTTCCTGTTCGACAGACAGGCACTCTAATCAACTGAGTTACACCCCCATATACGGCAATTCAATTTTCATGGTTCGGATGGGCTTTTTCAGCGGTTTGTAGTCGCTGTATTACCCTTGTGGTTTAATACTACATAACGTACTACATGTCTGTCAAGGGGGTACTACATTTTTTTTGAAATTAGTTGATGCAGGCAAAATTATATGCGCCTATAATAGTTTACACGCAAAGCTTTTGGAGAATATGACAGCAATAAAAAAATGTATTATATATCATCAAAAACCCGGCTTTGGAATATAAACCGGGTTGCCGAACAAAATTTTGTATCACTGAAATATACTTAATAAACAGAGATGCGTACTACAAGATAAAAATTTTGTTCTACCCCCTCTACCCCCTCTCCCCCCTCTTCCCTCTCTCTATCTTTATCTAATCGCTAGAGACATTTTACGTTTCGGTGGTGAAAAGGCTTTATCAAGTTCTGTTAAATCCTGCTGAGTAAGCTCAATATCTAAAGCTCCACTATTTTCTTGAACGTGTTGTGGATTGCTAGCTTTGGGAATTGCAATTATTCCTGATTGTTGAAGCAACCATGCTAAAGCAATTTGTGCGGGAGTTGCGTTATGTCGTGAAGCAACGGATTTTAACACAGGATTTTTCAAAATGGCTTTTTGTTCGATTGGTGAATAAGCCATGATAGGTATATTATGCTGACGACTCCAAGGAAGCAAATCCCACTCAATACCGCGACGAGCTAAATTATATAAAACCTGATTCGTAGCAATCTGTTTTCCATTGGGTAAGTTAACAGCCTTTTCCATATCATCTGTATCGAAGTTACTTACACCGTAATCCCGAATCTTACCTGCTTGCTTAAGCGATTTAAAAGCTTCCAAGGTTTCGGAAAGCGGTATGGAACTTCTCCAATGCAGTAAATAAAGGTCAATACAGTCGGTTTTTAATCGTTTGAGACTTCTTTCACAAGCTTTAATAGCACCTTGACGACTAGCATTGTGTGGATACACCTTGCTGACAAGATAAACTTCTTCACGACGATTTTGTATCGCTTCACCTACGACTTCCTCAGCCCCACCCTCACCATACATTTCTGCGGTGTCGATAAGGGTCATCCCCATATCCAAACCGAGACGTAAAGCTGCAATTTCCGCATCTTTCTGACTGCTATCCTCACCCATACGCCAAGTTCCTTGCCCTAGAATGGGAATATCTCTTCCCGTCGATAGATGTATTTTTTTCATTTGTTAATCCTGATTTTAGTTTTTAGTTAATAGATAAAATCAACCCAAATCTGTTTTTTTGTCTATAATAATTAATATTTCCCATATTCATTCCTACTAATTTTATTTGACCTTTTTTTAGATTTTACTCTTATTTTTATATAAATAATCGTGAAAATTTCATTAGTTGTAAGCGACCTATCGGAAGGTGGGACTTTGCGGGCTTTCTTATTAGCTCAAGTACTAAAAAGTCTCAATCACACAGTAGAAATTGTTGGCTTTATTTACGGTAAGGAAATTATTGCAGCACCACCTTCCGGGATAAAAATTGTTTCGATTCCTGGTAAGAATTACCCTGAGTTTTTATCATCAGCGAATGAATTATTGCGGAAACTAGATGGAGATATTATTTATGTTTGTAAACCAAAACCGAGAAGTTTTGGTATTGGATTATTGAAAAAAATTAGCAGTCAACGTCCTTTATTTTTAGATATTGATGATTGGGAATTAAGTTGGCACGGTGGCTATGAATTTAAATATCGTCCTAGTTTAAAGCAATTATATCGAGATATTTTTAAGCAGAATGGAGCGTTGAAGTTTCCCGACCATCCGCTTTACGTTCAATGGATGGAAAAGTTAGTTTCAATAGCAGATGTAGTCACTGTTGATACTCAGTTTTTGCAGCAAAGATTCGGTGGGATTTATCTACCCAATGGTAAAGATACCGAGATGTTTAATCCCGATAATTATAATAGTGAAATTAGTAAAAAACGTTACGGGCTTTCTGACTATCGAACTCTGATGTTTCCGGGTTCTCCTAGACCTCACAAGGGTGTTGAAGATGTTTTGATTGCTTTAGACGAGTTGAATCAACCGGATTTAAAATTAGTAATTGTCGGTAGCAATCCTTATGATGATTACGATAAAAAGCTAGTTGAAAAATGGGGGAATAGAATTATAAAATTAGCTAAATTTCCTGTAGAAACTATGCCAGAGGTTTTAGCTGCTGCCGATGTTACAGTAGTTCCTCAAAGAAAAAACTACACAACTTTAGCTCAATTTCCTCTGAAATTAACAGATGGAATGGCAATGGGGAAACCTGTTTTATCAACAAAAGTAGGAGATATTCCAGATATTTTAGGTGACACTGGTTATTTAGTTGAACCGGATTCTCCTAATGAAATTGCCGAACAGATTAAACTGATATTTGATAATTTAGAATCTGCAAAAAAGAAAGGTAAAAAAGCAAGAGAAAGGTGTGTAGAAAAATATAGTGTGGAAGCAATGAAACCTATTCTTGAATCAGCTATTTCTCGGATTTAGTTACCAATTACCAATTATCAATTATCAATTACCAATTACCAATTACCAATTCAGATTATCCCAAAAACAATTTATAAGCAGGATTCTTATTTTCATCCCAATATTGATAACCTAAAGTATCTAAAAATGCCTGCCATTCTTGCATTTCTTCCGGTGGAACCTGCATTCCTACAACTATTCTGCCGTAATCAGAACCATTATTACGATAGTGAAATAAACTGATATTCCAATTAGGACTCATCGAACCAACAAACTGCATTAATGCACCGGGACGTTCGGGAAATTCAAACCGATATAATAATTCATTGTGAGCTAAAGGTGAACGTCCACCTACCATATGACGTAAATGCATTTTTGTTAATTCATCATCGGTTAAATCCATAATTGGAAAACCACAATTAGTAATAGTTTCAGCAATCTTTATTCCATCAGCACGATTTTGAATTTGTACCCCAACAAAAATTTGTGCTTCCTTCTCCGAAGCAATCCGATAATTAAACTCGGTTAAATTTCGCTTACCAATGCATTCACAAAACTTGTGCAGACTTCCCGGTTTTTCTGGAATTGTTACTGCAAAAATAGCTTCCCGACGCTCCCCAAATTCCGCACGCTCTGCAACAAACCGCAACCGGTCGAAATTCATATTCGCACCACAAGCTATAGCAACCAAAGTTTCACCTTCAATTCCTTCTCGCTCCACATAAGCTTTCGCTCCAGCAATCGCCAATCCCCCCGCAGGTTCAACTATAGAGCGCGTATCTTGAAACACATCTTTAATTGCCGCACAGGTATCGTCCGTACTTACCCGAATAATATCATCAATATAGTGCTGACAAAGCTTAAAGGTTTCCTCGCCAACCTGTCGCACCGCAACACCATCAGCAAACAAACCCACCTGAGACAACCGCACCCGCTGCCCAAGCTGCAAAGATTGATACATAGCATCGGCATCGATTGGCTCAACCCCAATTATCTTGATTTCCGGACGCAACCGCTTCACGTAAGCAGCAATTCCCGCAATCAAACCACCACCACCAATAGCAACAAAAATCGCATGAATTGGCTTTTGATATTGGCGTAAAATTTCCATCCCAATCGTACCTTGTCCCGCTATTACGTGCGGGTCATCAAAAGGATGAATAAACGTTAGATTCTTTTCGGTTCCCAATTCACGAGCATATCCACAAGCATCATCGTAATTATCACCATGCAAAATCACCTCACCACCCCGCGCTTTCACAGCATCAACCTTCACTTGGGGAGTAGTTTTCGGCATGACAATTATTGCACGAGTACCTAATCTAGAAGCAGCTAAAGCCACACCTTGAGCATGGTTTCCCGCAGAAGCAGCAATTACACCTTGTTCGAGCATTTCCGGTGTTAGGTTTGCCATTTTGTTGTAAGCACCACGGAGTTTAAAAGAGAACACCGATTGCATATCTTCGCGTTTAAGCAAAAGGTTGTTTTTTAAACGGTTTGAGAGTAATGGGGCTATTTCTAAAGGAGTTTCTTGAGCAACTTCGTATACGCGAGCGGTCAGGATTTGTACGAGGTAGTCGCAGAGCATGGGAACACGGTTAGGTAGATGCTGTATGAAGGTATTTTACGGTAGTTTGGGGACGTTTTGGAAAGAGGAGAGGGGGAAGAGGATGAAATGTTTTTAACGCAGAGGAGCGCAGAGGGGAACGCAGAGAGCGCGGAGGTAAGAGATTAAGAGAGATAGTGATGTAGTATGATTAAATAAGGTTTTTTTTTAATATTTAATTTAGTAAGTAATTAGGTGATTCTATGATTAATTTGGATAATATTCATTCTCTGACGGATTTTAAGCGGAATGTTAAGCAATTCATAGAGCGGATTAAAGCTACTAAATCACCTTTGGTTTTGACTGTGAATGGTAGAGCAGAAGTTGTGGTTCAAGATGCGATTGCTTTTCAGGAAATGATTGATAAACTTGAGCGGACAGAGGAGGAGTTGCGACAGTTGAAGTTGGAGAGTTTGAAGCAGGATATTGCAGTTGGAGCAGAGCAACTAAAGAATGGGGAGTATACAGAATATGATGATGAATCTTTACCTAACTTATTAGAAAATATTAAAGCTAGAGGAAAGAGTAAGTTGGGGTAGGGTTGATAAATATTTGA
>JBCBHT010000334.1:0-7182 GCA_038525335.1 Cyanobacteria bacterium J06621_15
AACGCGACAACACACCCTACGTATGTTATGTCCTTCGGACACGCTCCGCTAACAAAAATCAAATAGTAATCCTATAGTTGTTAGTTGATAGTTGATAATTGATAATTGATAGTTGTTAGTTGATAGTTGTTAGTTGATAGTTTATTTACAAGCTGTAATTTGAATATCGCTAGTTAATTTAATTTGACAAGCGAGTCTTGCTTTTGGATTTTCTGGAGCTAATATTTCTAAAAGCTCTTTTTCTTCTTCCGATGGAGGTGGAATATCACCTTCAATAATTACAAGACAAGTACCACAAATTCCGGTACGACAACCAAAAAGAATGGGTGAATTTTCTACAGTTAGGTGTTCAGAAATATTTTGATTATTTTTTAATTCAATTGTTTGATAGTTTGTTTGTGTAAACTGGATTTTACAAGTTTTTTTATTCATTATTTTTAATTATTATTCGTAAACCGTAAAGTAAGATATCTTTTAAATACAGGTTTAAATGCAAAAGACTAAATAATCAATTCAAAATCTGTCTTGAAAGGTTTTATTAAAAAATATACACTCCAAAATTACTGCAAAATTTAAAACAAAAGCATTCATTCTCAAAATCTAAAATCTAAAATCTAAAATCTAAAATCTAAAATCTAAAATTCTTTGACCAGATTGATGGTTGAAGTTTATTTACATAGTTCATATATTTAACTAGCGGTTCATCAATAGTTAAAATAGCATTGGGATTAAAACGAATGTTGTCGTAAATCATTCCGTCTTCACCGCGTAAAAAATAGTAAGCTAGTTTTGTCATTAATAATAAACATCTACTGATAAACCAACCTATAATTCCTTTCCTTTTTTTGGTTATATAAATTGGTTGAATGCGAGTTTTTCTATTTTCTAATGGTCTATAAGCGTAAATCATATGCAAACAAGGTATGAATCTAACTTTTTTCATGATAGTTAGTAACCCAATACAGCCATCAGCATATCTCATCGTATATTCGTAATAATCACCAAGTATTTTTCTCGCAATTTTTTCTCTAAATGTAGTTTGAGGAAATTCACCGCTAAGGGTAAAATCAATTATATTTCCGGATTTATTTTCCTGTAACGATAAATCCATTTTGATATTCAATTTATGCACTGTTTGTAAATGTTGAGCATCGATTCCGTTCATCATACAAATGTGATGGTGACAATCGCGTTCAAAAGCTTTATCGTATGCTGTCACAAGAGAGTGATTTTTTAATTCGTCAAATTCTGCGACTGTTTCTGATGCTTTTTTTTCTGGATATACCCAAATAAAACCATATTTTTCATCGGTATCATAAGCTTGTAATTTTGCTTTTTCGGGAATACTTGACTGACAGGGAATATCTTGACATTTACCTTCACCATCAAATCCCCAATGATGAAAAAAACAGCGAATTAAATTACCATCTACTTTCCCTATTGCTAAATCAGTTCCTAAATGAGGACAGTAAGCGTCTAATGCTCGGATTTTATTATCTTCACCGCGAAAAAAGACAGTTTTTTGTCCGCAAATTACAAATGATTTGGCTTTAAATTGGGAGATTTCTTGACTGGGACAAACTATATACCAACCTTTTGCAACAATATCCCAATTGTTGAATATTTTCATTTTTATAAGAGGTTGGGTATTTTGATTTTGTAATGAATTCATATATATTTGGTAATTGGTAATTAGTATTTGGTAGTTGCTTAAATAGTTTGAATATAAATATAAATTACTTACTGAATAATTTTATTTTTTTGCATCAAGGATAAATAAAAATGAACCGATAACAAATAGTATCCCTCCAATAAAAGTAGAAATAGAATAAAATGATATTTCTTTAAGTAAATCTATAAATGGATTTACAGTAAATAAAATAGAACCAATGAAAAATAAATAACTTCCTAATAACGTATATTTCATGATTTAATTCTTAATTGCTAGTTGACCATTTTTTAAAAACTCTTTTTTGCTGTTTCAAATAACTATCAATTGAATTTTCAGCCATCAAAGACATTTCAAGATTACTTTTCCACAAATAATCTAAGGGTTGAAGATAAACTTTATACGACTCTATCGCTTCACTATGAGTTTGAAAACTGTTGTGTAATCCTTCCGTCTCTTCTGTGAAACAACGACACATCATATCTTTCGCTTCTGCTTCATCCATCCCAAAAATTTGCGATCGCAACACTCGGTAGATTGCTGGATACAGTGCAGCATCGTACCAAAATATACCGTTTACGGCTACGGAGCAGTGGTAATGGTCTTTCTGACAACCACGTATTCCTAAATTAGCAATCAGTTTCTCAAACTTTGTTGGAGGTTTGATACAGTTAATCACGTCATGGGAAATTATGGTTGAACTATTAAAATGAAAGCTTTCGTCCATGAAGTGATAGTAAGAAATTTTTGTAGGGATGGGAGCGGTTCCCGGATTGGTATGTTTATGATAATAATTGCTCAGTTTGTGTTGAACTAATTTACCGTTAAGAGTTCTTACTCCTCTGACAGTAAAATACTGACAAGCAAGAAAAGTGTTATCAGCAGATATTAATCCAAAAGCTTGTAGCTGCAGTTTTTTCCATTGACGTTTGAGGAAGTTAGTATCAGCAAATATCATGGTTTCTGCATAAGGTCCGCGCATTGGATAGCTAAATATTCGTTCTCCAAATAAAGTTGATTCAACTTGATTAGAAACTGTTTTGAAAGCATTAATATGAGCGCGTTCTTGAGAAGATTCCAAATCCAACATATCGCATATAGGTCTAAAATCTTCTTGAGCATAGAGTCCAGCAGCACTAGTTTGATTGAAAAAAATAGTCGCTATTTCAGCAGAAATAATTTGAGAATAGTAAGCTACCCAGTAAAGTTGATTGAGAATAATTCTTTGAGATTTGCTAGATTCAAACCATAAAGGTGTACCGTAAAGTAATGAAAATTCTTCGGGATTCCAATACTCATTTTGGCAACTATTATAATCAAATTCAGCCGCAGATTTATCTAACAATTCCGTACAATCCTGCTGCTGATTGCGTTTGTAGTTAATTTCTAATTTACGAGATATTTGTTTATTTTCTGAAAGCATTTATTTTAATTAATTATCAATTATCAATTATCAATTATCAGTTATCAGTTATCAATTTTTATTAATTTTTCTCTACTCCCTACCCCCTACTCCCTCTCTAAAATACACATTGACTAGGCTTAAAAGCTTGAAAACTTCCTTTTATTTCTAGATTATTTAAGATATTTTCGGTATTAGGTAAGTTAATCAAACTACGTAATAAATTCAAACGACTTCCGCTATGATTCTCAGTCTCAAGCTGTTGAAAAATATTAATTTTATTCTGCTTTGATAAATTTCCTTTAACTTTTTCAATTGCTGCTACTACGCTTTGAGGTCCTAGCTGCACCATTTGTAAAAATAAGAATAATATTTCTACAATAATTTCCTGACTTGATTTACTTAGAGATATCCTTTCAAATAACGTTACTCCTGTAGCATGATGTCGGCTTTCGTCTTGTAAGAAACCTTGTAAAATTGCACTTAACTGAGGATTTTCACAATACGAAGCGATGTTGCGATAATGAGTTAAACCCCATCCTTCTAAGACCACCTGAAGCACAAATAATAAAACTGCTTTGTCGTCATTATTAACTACTTCGTCGAGCAAATCTAAAAACGCATTTTTGCTGATTTCAGGATTGGGTAAAAAGTTGGTTATTTGTGATAAATGGGTTACTTCATCCGCAGCAAATAAACCGTAAATCATTCTTTCTTCGGTAGTTTCAGCTAGTAAAATCATTTTAGCCATATAACCTACCCCAGCTTTTTCGATAAAGTAAGCTTCTTCTAAAATTCCCTGACTGCAAAGCTGTAAAATTAAATTTTGTTCCACAGGTGTAGAATCTTGAAAAATTTTTACTTTATCGAGATTAAAATATTTAGCATTCCAAAAAGAAAGTGCAGTTATGTCATTTTGTACTGAATTAACACCAGCCTTTTTCAGTGCTGAAAATAAAATTCGATTCAATTTATCTTTTTGCTCTATTTTTGGTAAATCTAATCCCGCAATATTGTAATCTTGATTCATAATTAAACAGAACAGTGAAAATTTTTAATGGTGATTGATATTGATATAAATTAAACAAAACTAGTAATTCCTAACTCATAACTCCTAACTCCTAACTTTTTCTTATTTTTCCATTTCTGGACAAGGAGAAATAAGCATGGGATGAGACTTGTTTTCAAAGTTACTGTAATTATTTTCGCGAGGTAAAAGCATTGGATGAGAACCTTGTTCATTTTTATTCCGTGTAAATTCATTGTCTGCAAATTGACTTCCGGGAACGAATATATCAGAATCTGTTGTGGAACAAATTTCAGCTTTTTTAGTCGCATTTGCACCACAAGCAGCAAAAATAACCACTAGAAACGAATGCAAAATTAACGAACGCACTGTGATAACTGTTTTCATGACTAAACAATTGAATTATATATTTTTCTAATTTTTATTGTTCTGTCTACATTAACTTTTAACTTCGCGGTTTCAATTTTCGCAACACCTATTTAATCTCTTATAATCTACGAAAAAAAATATTGTAGTGCGGGCATCTTGCCCGCTATAATAAATTTCACCTCCAACCTTTAACCTTTAACCTTTAACCTACTAATCATTAGCTTCTCCTTTAGATTTAATCATCTCTGCTTTCTTTTGCAGCTTTTTTTCTTCTTCTTCGTCTACAGCTTCCCAACTTCCCCAACGTAAAGCTTTTTGTCCTTCCACATTTTGAATAAATTGTAAAATCGCATTGTCTGCTTTAGTAGGTGTTTTAAAATCAAATTTAATAGTTTGAAAAATCTGAGTATCACCTTTTGCAAAGTAGTTACCGACTAACTTTGTCAACCAAAGCACTACTCTGTTAAATAACCAACCGAAAACACCATGACGTTTTTTTGTAATCAAGATTGTTTGTCCTTCTGCTTTTCCTCCTTCAAGCAAACGCAAAGCAAACATAATATGAAAATGTAAAAAATCGGGACCTAACGTTACCGTACCTATACTTCCATACCAATAACACATACTATAAGTAACAGCTTTTTTGTAAAAAGGACGGATTAATTTGATTAAAAATGAATCCTCACCACCCCTGGTAATATTATTAAAAACAATCGCATTTTCATTAAGTTGTTGCTTGCGAAAAACAATCTCTAAAGGTAAATTATGAACCGTATTAAAATGATGAGCATCAATAGCATTAATCATCACCACATTGGGATGACAGTTTTTTATAAATTCAGAAGTAACAATACTATCGGATTCAAAATTTTCTAATTCCGGAACAAAAGGTAAAGGTTGTAAAGGAGTTTCACCCGTCCAAACCCATATCATCCCGTATTTTTCATCAACCGACCAAGTTTTTAACTTCAAAGGAAACGTAGTTCCCAAACAAGGTACATCAACACAATGACCTTGACTGTCAAACTTCCAATTATGAAATAGACAACGCAATCCCCCACCTTCTACTTTACCTTCTGCAAGATGAGCGCCCATATGAGGACAATAAGCATCAAAACAAGCTAGCTTACCGTCAATATCGCGATAAATTGCTAATTCTCTACCTAGGAGGGAAACTGCTTTTACCTTCCCTTTTCGCAGTTTGTTGGAAGGAATGACCCAATACCAACCTTCAATAAAACGTCTTGGGTGATTGAATATTTGCGTATAACGATATGAACTAATATTATTTGATACGGCTTTCATGTTATTTGCATTACCGGAGTTACCGGTTTATATATAAGTTGTATTCAAGAGCGTTATATCAAGAATCAATCTTTTTTAGTGTGTTGAAAGCATCACCCAGAAACTATTCAACGCAATAATTCCCACCAGACCACATTTCCAATTTTAAACGGGAATTTTTAAGGCAGAATTTTTACTTTCGCTGTTATGATTGTGATTATTTTGATTTGCAAACCACATTCTACGTCCAGCACGAGTTAGATTTTCTTCGCAAATCTCGGTAAAACAAACTAATTCATCACCGTTAAGATGACCAGGGTTGAGTGTCTGAAAAAATTGGATGTGGGGGTCTTTTAGTCTTTGAGTAGGTATACCGTGTAATTTGTCTCGGAGTATATGGGGATGGGGAAAACGAACTACACCAGTCTTAACATCGTAATTTTCACCGAAACGCTTGATAGACAAGTCTTGCATCAAGCATAAAACAGATTCGGGGGTTACTGTATCGTAACGAGGGTAAAACTCTTTCCAAAATAATGGTAAAAAACGATAGGTGCGATAACCTCCAGAAATTAATAACCAATAGAGTTTACCTGTGCAATATTCGCGACGTAGTTTATTTATTGAAGATATCCAACCAGTAGATAGAGCAGAACTTGACCAAGCACTAGGGTCTACAATAGTGTCTCCTGAAAATACAATGCTAATATTTTCACCTCTAAAACAGGTGTCATACATCAGCAAAGTTGAAAAACCTTTCAACTCATTTGTTTCTTCATCTTTAATTAAGATTGTCCAATTTTTGTTATCTAAGTCATTATTGAATACATCTCTTTTTACTCCTTGAAAGTGATTATTCAAAAGAGTAAACATGTTATCTATATCTAGAGAAGATAAATCTCTAGTGCTGATTAATTTACTATTCATTTAGTTTATTGATATTTGTACTTTCTTATTAATTACTATAATTTTTTGTTTTTAAAAAATTTAGGTATATGTGTCAGATAGTTATCTGTCCAGAGTGTTTTCACATAATTTTAGATAAAAATAAAATCTGAAATCTTTGTATATAAGGATTTTGCGTTGTTGATTATCTATTTAAAATAAAAGCTTCTATATATTTGAAATATAAAATATTGTAAATTTCTAAAAACTTCATGCTGTTTCATACCTCTTCAGTATTATTCAATTAATATCTTGATGTGTTATCTCTATTCTTCCTAAATACAGCGATTGAAAGATATTCTCAGATTTTTATGATTGAAATAGTAAAAATATTCTCAAATGCTGACATAACCTATTTATAAAATAAAATTTACCTAAATATTAGCCAAAATGATAATAATATAAACACCTATAGGAATCCGGTTTGATTTCTGTTAGCGTAGCGTGTCCGATAGGACATATAAAATTAGGTATTTGTAGGGTGTG
>JBCBHT010000335.1:0-7110 GCA_038525335.1 Cyanobacteria bacterium J06621_15
ACGGAGTGAAACCCAACACCCGAGTTGGGTTGCGCTTCGCTTAACCCAACCTACAAAAAGACTTCAAAACCCCTCAAAATTAATGTGGTCGAGTACTACTGGTTTGTCCCGTTAATTCTGATGGGTTTGTTTTCTTTCAAACTTCGGGAGACGTAGCACTGCTACGTCTCTACACCAGTCATTTTTAATGGGACAGACCACTACTCACTACTCACTACTCCCTAAAATAAAAAATAAGGTGGACAATGTAAGTCCACCCCAAATGCTGCTATCCGAATTAAACTACTGGTTTATTTTTTCTGCTGTCTTTGGCTGCGTTGATTAGCGCGCCATTCATTTAAAACTTTCTTCTGTTTAGCATCAAGGAGTCCTTCCATTTGCCTTTGGGAGCCTACCATGATACTGCGTAATTCTTCCTGTTGCTTCTTGGTGAACTGAATAGACGCAAAAACCTGCTGAGGATTCTTACCTGCTTGTAAATCGGATTGGATTTTATCGCGTTGTTGCTTCGTGAGAA
Source organism: Cyanobacteria bacterium J06621_15 (assembly GCA_038525335.1). Lineage (GTDB taxonomy): Bacteria > Cyanobacteriota > Cyanobacteriia > Cyanobacteriales > Nostocaceae > Rivularia. The sequence goes on from JBCBHT010000335.1 coordinate 518, forward strand.
CCGCTTGGATTTGGTCGCGGGTTTTGGAGCGGATTTGAGTAATTTTTTGAATTTGCTGCTGAGATAGCTTTAAATCTGGGGGACTTGGACGATTAGCTTGAGCAACCCTTTGCGGCGTATTGGAGTTCACTTGGGCGTTTGCTGCTAAGGGAGTGATACTAAAAGCAACTGCTACTGCACCAGCTAATAGGGATAATTTTTTAAGCTTCATTAAATGCCTCGTGGATTTATCCTTTTTGACTTAACCATTATAGAAACTCATTGCCCTAAGCCCATGAGTATAATCTGGGGGATACCAGATTTTCTATCCTAGTTTTTGACCTTAGCAGAATTTTAACAGAAAAAGAAAAAGGGGTTCACTTATCCCTTTTTCTTGAAGGAGCAATTAGAGATTCTAATTTTGATTAGTGTATTAACTAGCACTCCTGCGACGATTTCGACGATTTTGCTTCATTTCTTGTAGTTGAGCTTTTTGCTCGTCAGTCAAAATCGCGTTAATTTGTGCTTTTTTGGACTGTCTAATTTCTTTGAGTTCTGCTTTCTGAGCGTCAGTTAAATTTAAAGAACGCCATACTCCACGCTTTTTCTGTCCGCTTGCTTTTGCTGCTTCTAATTTCTGTAACTGCTCTGGGGTTAAAACTTCGCGCATTTGTGCTTTAGCGCTTTTCTTAATTTCTTGAAGTTGTGCTTGTTGGTCTTCGCTTAAATTCAACTTCTTCCACATACCTTGCTTTCTTCCCTGAGCTATCACAGTGGGGGAAGATGAATTCATCTGAGCTTGAGCAGCAAAAGGAATCGCAGTCAAAGTTAAAGCAAAAGCACCGGCTAAGAAAGATAATTTATTGAGTTTCATATGAGTAACCTCTCCTGGTTGCGTTTTATTCGATGTCATCATCATAAAATTCCAGTGCCAGTAGTCGCATGAGTAAAAAGTAACGAATACGCAGATAAAAATATCTAGATAAAGTCATACTTTAATCCGTGACTTTGGTCATGGTTTCGCACTGGGATTGTTACTTAGTATTAATTGTTAAGGTGAAGGGAATAGGGAAGAGAGAATAATAGAATTCAATTTATGAATGGTAATTGGTAATAGGTAATTAGTAATTAAAGGAAAAAGAAATATGAATCGTGCTATAGATGTTAAAAATCATCCGTTTAAATTTTTACTTTATCTAGAATGGATTTTATTAGGATTTGCTGCAATTGCTTCAATTTTACCTATTCCTTTACAGCGAGTTCCAACAAAATTTCCTGAATTAACGGTTATTAGTTTAGCTGTTTTTGGATTAATGGGTTTAAGATTACCCACTAATAACCGAAGAAATAAAATTATCTATACAGCTTGTGAAATATTTTTGATTTTAATCACTCATTCTTTTGGTGGTCGGACATCACGACTGTTTCCGTTTCTAAATTTAATATTAGTAACTCGTAGCTGCTTAATTTTTAAACTCCCAGGACGTTTAGTTGTAGCTGCACTTTCCTTTTCATTATTTTTATTTACATTTAGAAAGCGATTTCATCGTTTACCATTCAGAGGAATAAGACATGAACGTCCTCCTTTTTTTCATGGAAAATTCTTTTTCTTTCAATTCAGCTTTGTGCTGCTATTTGTATTAGCTTTAGTTTTTGTTTTGCTGCTGATGAATGCAGTATTATCAGAACGGAAAAGCCGCGAAAAATTAACTGCTGCAAACGAAAAGCTTCGTCAATATGCCTTAAGGATTGAAAATCAAGCGACTTTAGAAGAAAGAAACCGTATCGCGCGGGAAATTCATGATTCTTTGGGACATTCTTTAACAGCTTTGAATTTACAACTCGAAACTGGCACTAAATTATTAAATTCTAATCCACAAAAGGCTAAAGATTTTCTCATCAGAGCCAAAGAATTAGGCTCCCAAGCATTAAAAGATGTTCGAGAATCTGTTTCAACTATGCGCTCCGACTCCTTACAAGAGAAATCTTTAGAAACATCAATTGACACACTTGTGGAAAATTTTCACCATTCTACGAATATTAAGCCAAACTATCAGATTAAATTATTTTATTCTATTCCTCGCGATGTTAGTACTGCTATTTATCGAATTATCCAAGAGTCATTGACAAATATTTCCAAATATGCGGAGGCTACAGAAGTTAATTTAGAAATAACTACTTTAGCAACTAATTTGCATTTAATAATTGAGGATAATGGAAAAGGTTTTGACTTGACCCAAAACACTACAGGTTTCGGACTGCAAAGTATGCGAGATAGAACTTTAGCATTGAATGGAGATTTTAATATTAAAAGCGTTCTCGGAAAAGGCACTAAAATAAAAATTGATATTCCCTTATCAAAATTTTCTACAACGGATTGAAAAACGGTCAAAGGTTAAAGGTTAAAGGTTAAATGTTTATGAATTATAGTTTTCAGTTTTTATTAATGCCTTAGTTTTATTATGTAGTGCTATATGTAAAAAAGAAATAGTAAATTTTTATTTATCAACTCTTAACTCCTAACTCCTAACTCCTAACTCCTAATTCCTAACTCCTAACTCCTAATTCCTAACTCCTAACTCCTAACTCCTAACTCCTAACTCCTAATTCCTAACTCCTAACTCCTAACTCCTAACTCCTAACTCCTAACTCCTAACTCCTAACTCCTAACTCCTAACTCTCAATCAGATGCATAAAACTTCCGGACGCTGGCAATTTGGGCTATTTTTGTCCTTAGTAACGGTTCTTCTATGGGGTGTTTTACCGATTTCTTTGTCGATTACGCTACAAGGCTTAGATGTCTATACCTTAACTTGGTTTCGCTTTCTGGTATCTTTTTGTTTGCTGGCAATTTATTTAAAAAGTCGCGGTAATCTACCAACTGTTTCACTATTACGTTCTACTTCCTGGAAGTTGGTAACTATTGCAACCATCTTTCTCGCAATTAACTACATTTTATTTGTCAAAGGTTTAGCTATGACTACTCCTTCTAATGCTGAAGTTTTGATTCAGCTAGCTCCTATATTGATGGGTTTGGGAGGCTTAGTAATTTTTAAGGAGCGGTATAGTTTGTTTCAGTGGATTGCGATAAGTATTCTTACTATCGGCTTGATTTTATTTTTCAACGAGCAGTTATCTAATTTGATTACCGCGAAATCAACTTATTTGCTTGGTAGTGGTTTAGTGATTGTATCTGCAGTTGCTTGGTCTATTTATGCTTTGGCTCAAAAACAACTTTTGCAAAGTTTATCTTCCACTCATATCATGCTGATTATTTATGGAGGATGTGCTTTAATATTCACGTTCTTTGCGAGTCCAGCAAGAATTTTTACACTGAATTTTCTGCAGAGTGGAATGTTATTTTTTTGCGCTTTAAATACTTTAATTGCTTACGGTGCTTTTGCTGAAGCATTGCAACATTGGGAAGCATCGCGAGTAAGTGCAGTATTAGCTTTAGCTCCTCTTGTAACATTAATATCATCATGGTTAGTATCAGAAATATCACCAAATTTAATTGTTGCGGAGCATTTCACAATATTAGGAATCATTGGAGCTATTCTAGTTGTATGTAGTTCTACGGCTATTGCATTAGGGAAAAGACAATAAGTTTTGATTTTATAGCCGTAATCCTACGTGTAATTAAAATTATATTTATCGCGATTCAAAAGTTTAACTTAATCTACCGAAGCAGATGTTTGTTTTATCTGTTATCATGTCATGGTAAACATCGAGAAACTAATTCAATCTATTTACTAGTAAGTAATTTAACTTAGCTATAAGTAGAGTTGAGATGTAAAGCAGCATTCTACCTATCTACCTTCACAATTAAATTAACAGTTATTACTAAGGGCAATAATATTTAATACTATCTAGGGTGTCTAAGCTACCAAATTGTCTGCCTATTTGAAGCACATTTTTTTGACACTATCTAGTGATGAACAGCTTGTTTGGTAAGTGGACTAGCAACTTGAGAAAATCTTGGTTGTTGCTGGTTCTATCTGTATTGCTATCTATTTTTGGTATCAGTAATTATGCTTGGACTGCTGAGCGAATTTATGCATCTTACTCGGCTTTTCAACGTTCTATTTCTATAAATACTTTGGAAAAATTCGCCCTCAACGGTGAAGTTAGTGAAGAATTACAGGTTTATACACAGTATTTAAAACCCGAACAAATCGCAGAACTGAGACAAGTTTTGACAAGTCAAATCAAAGTACATCCAGTAGCGGTTTCGCAGTTTCTGTACACCTCCCAAGGGGAATTCATGCTCAAACGTATGGGAGAAGTAATTAAAACCGAATCAGGTGAAAGCGAATCTGGATTTGACTCTTTACGTTCGGCTTTGATTTTAGCTGCTGCTGAACCTGAAGGTTTGACATTATTGAATATATTTCAAAACTATCCTAGCTCCAAAATCGATATCGATTTAGCTCGAACTTTGCAGATAGCAGGGGAACTAGAAACACTTGTAAATGAAACAAATAAGGCTGTCGCAACTATTTCTGCTAAGTCTGATACAGAAGCTAGAATTCCTGCAACAGTCGGTATTGAGAGCTTACCGAACCTAAATCATAGGGGAAGGTTTATTACAAAAAAGCAAACTCTGAAATTTTTTGATATAGAACGTCGAAGGTTGTTATCAACTGATATTTATCTTCCTAATATTCGTTCATCCGTACCCTTGATTGTGATTTCTCATGGTATAGGTACCGACAGCAGCAATTTTCGATATTTAGCCAATCATTTAGCAAGCAACGGTTTTGCTGTAGTAGTCCCCAATCATCCCGGTAGCGATACCAAACAAGTGCAGTCTTTGCTGAATGGTAGCGCTTCTGAGGTAGCACAAGCAAAAGAATTTATTAATCGTCCTTTGGATATCAAATTTGTCCTGGATGAATTAGAGAAACTAAATAATAGCGATTCTCGCTTTCAAAACGTCTTCGATTTAGAGAAAATTGGAGTATTTGGACAGTCTTTCGGTGGATATACAGCATTAGCTTTAGCTGGAGCAGAAATAAACCTAGATAAAATACAGCAAAACTGCAAACAGAAAGCTTTAAAACAAACGTGGAATATGTCTTTACTGTTGCAATGTCGGATGCAGGAATTGCAGCAAAACAAACCAGTAAAGCAATACAGCTTATACGACAAACGAGTCAAAGCAGTAATTGCAGTCAACCCCATCACCAGCAGCATTTTTGGCGAAACTGGCTTGAATCAAATCAAAACTCCAGTAATGATGGTTGCTAGCAGCGAAGATACTGTTGCACCAGCTTTATACGAACAAATTTTACCTTTTTCTTGGATTAATAATCCTGATAAATACTTAGTTCAGATGGAAGGTGCAACTCACTTTTCTACAATTGGTGACGGGAAAGATAGTTCCGAAAAAGCTGGAGAAGCGGCAAAATTAATAGGTGATAATCCAAAACAAGCACAGAGCTACATGAAGACTTTGAGTTTACCCTTCTTTAAAAGCTATGTATCCGATAAATCGAAATATCGTCCTTATCTCACAGCAACTTACGCAGAAATTATTTCCACAGAATCAATGAATTTAAGTCTAATTCACGACTTAACCACCACCGAAATCGCGAAAGCAGTAGAAAAATAGTTAGGAATCGGGAATGAGGAGTTAGGAGTTATGATTTATTTATGTAAAGGTCTATAGGTTTATAGGTTTCTTAAAATTAATTTTAAATTCCTAACTCCTAACTTTTAACTCCTAACTCCTAACTTACACCCGTGTTTGGTTTTTTAAATCTCGATAAACCTTTTGATTGGACTTCTCATGATTGCGTGGCGAAAACACGCAGACTTTTGCGTATCAAAAAAGTTGGACATGCGGGTACTTTAGACCCTGCTGCAACTGGTGTTTTACCTATTGCTATCGGTAAAGCGACTCGTCTTTTACAGTATCTTCCCTCGGATAAAGCTTATAAAGCTACAATTCGGTTGGGGATGCAAACTACGACTGATGATTTGCAGGGAGAAGTAATTCATCAACAATTTGTAAACGGTTTGAATTTGGAAACTGTAAAAGCTGCTCTAGAAAAATTTCAAGGTAAAATTGAGCAGATTCCTCCAAGCTACAGTGCGATTCAAGTTGGTGGAAAAAGACTTTATGATTTAGCTCGTAAAGGTGAAAAAATTGAAGTACCAGTAAGAACTGTAGAAGTATTTAGTATTGATATTTTAGATTGGCGAGTAAGTGAATTTCCTGAGTTAGATGTAAATATCAGCTGCGGTGGGGGAACTTACATAAGAGCGATTGCGAGGGATTTGGGTGCGGTTTTGGAAACTGGGGGAACTCTCGCAGCTTTACGAAGAACAGTTAGTAGCGGTTTTAACTTAGCAGATAGTATGACTTTGGCTGAGTTGGAAGCAAAGTTAGAAGCAGAAGAATTTCAGCCAATGGTTGCTGATGCACCTTTGAAGCATCTTCCTGAAATCATTTTACCCACCACCGAAGCCCGGAGATGGTGTATGGGTCAGAAAATTTCCTTAGATAATCATGTATCAGGAATATCAAGAATTTACGATGAATCAAAGCTGTTTCTAGGAATTGGTGAATTGAAAGAGCAATTATTGGTTCCCAGAATGGTTTTGGAAGG
>JBCBHT010000336.1:0-7068 GCA_038525335.1 Cyanobacteria bacterium J06621_15
CAATACTTGTCAATTGAACTTTCCACTATACGTTTGATTTCCTCTAATAAAGCCTCTCTTTCTGTGTTTAATTCCTTTTTAAGATACTCCTCGCTGACAATAAATAAACCTGTACTGGCTGCAATCCCAATCGGACCACCTAAAACAGAAACTAGGATTATTGCTGCCGAGCTACCGATTCTAGTTAATAAACGATATTTCTGTACATCAGTTATTTCCCTATCTTCTAGAAAAAAGTCAATTTCTGTATTTGAACTTGATTTAATAGTTTTAGGGTTTAAAGTTGTTTTAAAAAGTTTTTTATGCTCTTGTTCTAACCATTCCACATCCTGAGCTAAGAACTGCAACAAAAAACTTTCATATTTACGGCTTAATATAGTTAATTCTCGTCTGAGTCGAAAAGGTAAATCTCTTTCCCACCAAGTTTTAATGTCCGAAGTTCTTTGAATTTCATATTCAAGATTTTCGATTAATTCTTCTTTATTAGCATTAATTTTGTATTGTATTTTTTTTGTAAATTCTAATCTTCTTTTGTCTAGTTCTATCTGTATATTGTTCCAATTTAATTCTGCTTTTTCGATTTCAAGTTCAGCTTGTCGTAAAAGATTTTTTCGTTCTTCTGCATTCATTTGTATTGTAGAAATAGCATCTTGTGCTGTTTCTATTAACTCAACCAGCCAATCAATAAGTTGTTCGCATATTTGTCGACTACGCCAAATTTTACGATCTCCCTGAGCTACTAAAGATTCTATTTGAGTTGTAAGATCAGTTAAGATTTCTGCTTCTGATTTTGATTCAGCTATGGGATAAGTGGGAAGAATAGAAATATTTTTACTGACCTGAGCGATTCTACGCACAATGTTTTCCATTACTTGTTTTTTCTCTTCAGAAGGAATTACATCTAGTTTGGAAACTGCAACCATAAGTCGGGGAACATGACGACCAATTACTTCTTGTTCGAGAAAAGCTGATTCTGTAATGCTAAAAGGAGAAGTCGCACTAATTACTAAAACCGCTGCATCGCATTGATTTAAGACATCTAATACTAGATTGGCTCGTTTATCATTTAAGTCTCCCGCTCCAGGAGTATCAATAATTTCTATATCTAGAGACCGCAACCACTGATGATCTAAACTAATGCGTACTCCTGCAAATACTTCATTATCTGAACCTGTTTGATCGGTAGCGACTAGTTCTTCCCATGATGATTTTTGTAAAGGTCTAATATCTATTTGGTCTCTAATTCTGACTTCCATTTGTTCTTGGGAATTGGCTATGATAGAAGTTAGAGTTGCTGTGGTAGGTAATGCACCTTCAGGTAATATTTCTCGTTCTAGTAACCGGTTTATCAAATGACTCTTACCTCTACTAAATTCACCGATAAATGCAAGACGGAAGCCAGGTAATAATCGTTTCTTAATAATCTTGGCTAGTAAATTAGATATTTCTTCACCTAACTTTTCATTCTCGGCTGAAAGCGAATTTGCAATTTTGGTACATTTCTCAAACCAGCTAGGTAAATTTTGAGTTATATCGTGTGGCACAGTAACTGCTATTGATACTTCTTCAGAATTTATTTTCGCAGAAGTATTGTCTAATTTTTGTTCTGTGAAAGCTTCCAAAGAAATTGCGGGTCTATTAACTAAAAGCCAACTCTTACTCTCTGGTACTAGATTGTGATAGTAAGAATAAAAATCTTTCGCTAATAATCCCGAATAATGTTGTGCTAATTTGATAAAACCTTCCTCAGTTCTATTTTGATTGCTGCAAAATTCCTCTAAAGAAAAAAATAAAGCATTTTCACGAACAGTACGTATTTGAGCTGTTAAACTCACTGTTAGATCAGCAGGTTGATTAATAATAACTTTTGATTTCCATAAAGGATCGTTGACTTTAGTTTGTCGCAAATCAATTTTTCGGATTACTTCCATTTTGTCTAAAGACCATTCCACAGCAGCCCAGGGGGTTCTGTAGCTGTCTGTTCCATCTTTATCCTTTTGAAAAACACTTAGTAATGAAATAAGTCTCCATTCACCAAGTCTTTGTACGGGAATCGGAGCTATAGCAACAGTTTCTAAAGTTACCCAATCTCTGATATCAGGGGAACGATGAATACCCCTGATTAAAGACGCAATACCATTATTTGATTTTTTCTTACTTTTTGCTGAGATTTGCTTTAATAACGTTTTATCGATATTCATGATTTATTTTGTTTGCTTTAAGCAAGAATAGTTTGTTTGGACGCATCAGCTACAACAACAAAGTTGCCAAAGTCTTCCCAAGCATTGAGAAAATCCACAGCATCGACAACTGCCATCTGTCCATCGGGACTTCCACTGTCATTGAGGATTATCTTTACTGAACCATCAGCCTGAGTATCAATTCCTGTTATCCAAACAGCATGACCCGCATTAGTTTGTTCAATAGGATTGCCAGAAGCATCTCGTAATGGATACCAGATTTCATTAGCATCCAACCCTACAATTACTCGGTCTTCTTTCTCTAAGGCGTTGGCAATATCTTCTAGTTGGGCATCATATTTTTGCTCAGTGGGAATACCAAATTCATTTAATAGTTTGCCAATGTCACTCGGATGAGTTCCAAGGTCGGGGTCAAACCAATCATTTTGTTGAGCAATTTTACACGCTTCCTCCTCAGAAATACGATGACCTGTAATTGATTCATAAACATTAGTCTGAGCTACGATAGCACAAGAGCTTGACCCCTCTTGTTGTTGCCAAAATACTGCATCCTTTTGAGGATTACCCCAGCCATCAAACTCCTCCATATCCCATTGACTATCTGGTACAAACCAATCGAATAAGTTTTGAACTGAATCTACTACATTCAACGAAGAAAGTTCTTCATTAAAAGTATTTTCAGTTGCAACATCTAAGGTGTCAATTGGGTTTTCATTGAGGTCTGTTGATATAGATGATATAGATTCTGTTTCCAGATTAACATCAATATCTAAGTTTTCGACTAATAGTATATTTTCTGAGTTATGTTCATCATGAAACCATCCATTAAAACTGTTCAAAATATCATCAATCATGATTATTTATTACTTATTTAAACTAGATCTTTATTAATCACTGAGTTAGTTAATTGTTCAAGAGAGGTCATTCTACTGTTTATCTCTAATAAGTCAGCTTCAATATCTCGTTGCAGTTGATTGAGAGTTTCTTTCTTTTGCCGTTGCTCTTGTTGCATTGCTTCAACAATTTTTTGATAAGTTTCAATATAGATATAAATATGTTTATTCAAAGCCTCAATCATCTGTTGAGAATAGCCATCTAAAGAGTTATTAACTGCTTTTTCAGCTGAATCGAAGTAATCATAAATTTTGGGTTTTAGCTCATTCCAAGAACTATTTTGAAGTTCACTTAAAGAAGGACCAAAAAAACTGCCAAAAACGCCACCTAGAACACTCCCCAGTGCAGCACCAACAACTGTCCCTACACCAGGAAGTAATATTGTTCCGATTGCTGCACCAGTACCTGCCCCAGCTCCCAAACCTATTTGGACATTAGAATTGTCTCCAGCAGTTTTACTCAACTCAGAAACAACAGAAGAGATATTATTACTAACTTGAATAGAGTCTTTGTTTCCTTGATAATTGTTCATATTTACTCTAGTAGATAAAGATCTAAGATTTCTATATTGATTGGCAAATTTGCTGTCAAAATAGCTTTTTATTTGAGCAAATGATTTGTTTAGATCACTAGTGGAACTTTTAAAATCTCTTTCAAGAGTCGAACGTGATTTGCTGAAAATAGGAGATACTTTATTTTCTAATGTATTTTTTAACTCTTCCTTACTTGTGGTTGAAAAAATAAGATTCTTAAGTTTTTTCTTGTTTTTTTCTTGAGAACTATTTATCGATCCATTTACTTTTGATTTTGTTTTGTATGTTGCATTTTTAATCATTTCAGAACATTCTGAATATTGCTCCTTGGTAAAAGATGACAAATCTCTTATAATCTCTTTATCGAGAGCATCTTGCTCTTCTTTAAACTGCTTTTGTTGTTGTTTTAAATGAGATTCTAGTTGTCGGAATACTTGTGCAAGTAATCTTGTTACGCTTTCTCTAATTGCAATATCTCTACTGTTTATAAGATGTTTATTTAATTTTTTTTCTAATTCGATAAAATCCTCATTCCAATGCTTGTATTTATCTATAACTTCTTGTTCTCCCGTTATACTATCTATTACTATTTGGGGCGCACTTTCTATAATAAATAGCTGTTCAATATTGAGTTTTTCTTGAAGTCTTTTTCTTATGAATTTAATTAGCCTAGACTGTTCTTTCTGACGAATAGTATCCATTTTAGTGATTACAAATACACAGCGATGAATATATTGATAAAGTTCACCTGAAAGAAAATTGATCAATGTATCAGACACGGGCTGTCCAGCAGGAATTATAATTACAGCTGCATCAGCTTCATTTGCAACGACAAATTGAGTTATCTTGCCATGCTCTTCATTCTGGGCATTAGTTCCAGGGGTATCTATAACCACAATACCATCTTTAAGAAAATTAGCTGAATGATAAAGATTAAAACTATCTAAGTTTCTAGCTAGTCCCTCTTCTGAGGTCACCATTTGAACAAAATTTTTTGTTGAAATACCTAATTCCAGAACATCTTGTGAAGTAACAAGTTTATTTTGTTCGATTTTTTTTTTTGTATCAATACTAGTTTTTTGGAGTTTTTTAACTATTAATGTAGTAATGCTTATTGCAATGACTAATATAAGCAAAGTCCCAATCAAGGGAACTCCTGAAACATACAGAATAATTGTCAAAGGCAGTCCAAATAATAGGCTAAAAAGCCCAATATTGTTGTTATTCTGATTAGTCTTAATAGGAGGATTTTTTTCTTCTTTTATAAACCGTTTAGGTCGTATTTTTCTAAATATAGCTTCAGCTCGGAAAGTATCAGAATAAGTTATTCTAGTTGCAGTAGCTGTTGCTACTAAAGCAGAAGTTTTAAGTAAATCATCTCTTAGTAGTGCATTAATAAACGTGCTTTTACCACTAGAAAATTCTCCTACAATCGCCAAATAAAGATTAGAGTCTGCACTACGCTGTCTAACTCGGCTTATTTGCTGATAGAGATCTTGTCGAGCATAATCAGAAATACTTGGCTTTTGAATAATTCGTTCTAAGAATTTGATGTGTTGCTCAATAGTTCCGATGTATTGATTTGCTGATTTCATACAACTTAAAGCTAATATTGAAAGATTAAGATATTGAGAACTGATTGAAGATCGAAAAAATAAATTAAGGGTCTCCTCCCTGGCTGATGGACACATCTCTATGAATCTCTTGAAAATTCGTAAGATTGCCATTCTCAAATTACGTAACATCAATAGCTCGGTCTAGATGCGATCACCAAAATATGAGTTTTAAGTCTCAAAAGTAAAATATATGTATAACAAGGGTTTAAGATACTTGTGTCCACCAGCCAGGTCCCCTCCTCCTTGAGAAACTTAAAATTAACTAAAATAGTGTAGTCTAACCCTGCTGCTCAACATCACCTTTGGTATAACTAACTTGATGTACTTGGGTTTGCCCCTTAAAGAGTGATATTTCTCCCCCCTTATTTGAGAGAACTACATCTCTACCCTCAAGCTCGATCTTTAAAGTCTCTCCAGGCTTAATACTCTTAAGGTTTTGATTTTGCTGTCGGGTATCTTGATTTCGGGAAAAATAGTGTACTCGACGTTGTCTCCTTGTTCTTCTAGCACTACATAGCCGACGGCTTTATTTTTATTGCCTTTAGGTTGAATTGCGGGAATCCCGCTAGCATACTGCTCGGCATTCCAGATTTGTTGATCAATATCCATTGCTTCAGAAAGTTTGATAACTCTTGCTCCTAACTATTAATTAACTTACTAAAGCGAGAAATTTAATATGCAAATAAGCGGTTTTTGTAATAAAAGTTTATTATCAAAGGCTATAAAAATTTAATCTCGATTAGGACGATACTCAAAAGTAGTGTTCACAACTCCATGATCTGTCGTAGCAGTGTCCTTATGATTCTTACCACTGAAATAGTTTTATCTTCTCTTCGAGGACGCACTTGAAAATGATGTACATGATGGGAAAAAGTATCAATTGACACCTTAATATCAGAAGTCTGAGGATTCCTACCCCCGCTCTGTAAAATAGACTTATCGGGAAGATTCCTAATCCATTTTGCAACTCTGCCAATTAAATTATTCATCTATGTCGATACAAATGAACTAAGCTGCCGATATCTGCTAGTTCCAGCCGACGAAGTATCTACACAGTTCAAATGTTCTTGCAAAACTGACCTGCTCTCAAAGCATCAATTTAGAAATTTATTAAAATATAAAATATGAATTTCATCAATAGAATTATAAAATCTTTTAGAAAGGATATAGTTCTAGGCGCAATAGGAAGTCTATTTGCAACCCTACTTCTTTATCTTGTAACAAAATTCAGAGATAATATATCTTTACTAAGTCCTGTTGTTAATTATATTGCATCTGAACTTGCCTTTTTTATCATTATATTTTTACTTGTATTTATCATTGTTATTGCTTTGATAATTAATAGTAAATTGGAAAATGATAAACAACCAGAAATAAAATTTGGAAACCCAATTACTTTAAGAAGAATTTATCATGGCTCAAGAAGTCTCGACATTGCAAAAAGTTATGCCCTTTCTGTTAGAGTAGGCGTTGTTAATAAAGTTAAATTATTTAATACAGAAATGACATTATGCTTTGTTAGATTTAAAGAAAAATCATCATCTAATAATATTGACAAACAATCTTTTGAACGTCATGGAGTAGAAGAATATTACGCAAAAGCAGCCTATGTTGAATTTTTGCATAGATTTAGCTTTTATTCTGAAGAAATGAGCTATCTATTGCTTAAAGCTATTTTAGATCCAAAAGGCTATTCAAATTATGACAAGTTAATAGTTGTATTTACAGGATTTTATGGAAAAAAAGCTGATAAAAAGTTTGTCTGTCAACATGAATACTTATTGAGCGAGACTAAATTCTTCTTAAAGTAATTGGGTTTCCAAA
>JBCBHT010000337.1:0-7057 GCA_038525335.1 Cyanobacteria bacterium J06621_15
CAGCCCCGTAAACGTTTTGGTGTTCATCTGGGTTTGGAGCGTATTCAGAAACTGTTGGCAAATCTTGGTAATCCACATTATCAAGTTCCGATAATTCATGTTGCTGGTACTAATGGTAAGGGTTCTGTTTGTGCTTATTTATCTTCGGTTTTAACAGAGGCTGGTTATCGGACTGGACGTTACACTTCTCCTCATTTAATAGATTGGACGGAAAGAATTTGTCTTAACGAACAACAAATTTCTTCTGAGGAACTTGGTAATTTGCTGATAACGGTTCAGGAGGCTATTGACCCTCAAGAAGAATCACCTACTCAATTTGAAGTATTTACTGCTGCAGCTTGGCTTTACTTTGCTCGTCAAAAGGTTGATGTCGCTGTGATAGAAGTTGGACTGGGTGGGCGTTTGGATGCTACTAATGTTTGTGATAATCCTTTGGTAGCTATTATTACTTCTATTAGTCGCGACCATCTACAGCAATTAGGTTCTACTGTTGGTGCGATCGCCAAGGAAAAAGCTGGGATTTTAAAAGCTGGATGTCCGACAATCATTGGACAATTACCAGAAGAAGCAGAACTAGTAGTAAGGGAATATGCGAGTAAATTCGATTGTCCGATAATTAAACCTCAACCAGCGCGAGAACTTGATGATGGTTGGGCTTATGTAACTGCTGAGAAGAAAGAGGAAAGTAATTCCGAGCTAGCGATTAATAAATCAATCAAATATTCTTTACCGTTAAAAGGGAAAATACAGTTAATTAATTCCGCTTTGGCTATAGCTGCTTTGGAAATCATCCAGCAGCAAGGTTGGAAAATACCTGAGAAAGCTATTGTTGAAGGTATCGCAAAAACAAAGTGGTCTGGAAGAATGCAGTGGACTACTTGGAACGGTCATAAATTACTACTTGACGGTGCTCATAATCCAGCCGCAGCAGAATCTTTACGTAGTTATGTTGATACGCTAATTACTCAATCAAATCAATCCCAACTCAAGGTGACTTGGGTAATGGGGATGCTCTCGACAAAAGAACATGATGAAATCTTCAAAATTTTATTACGACCAAATGATGAATTGCATTTAGTCGCGGTACCAGACCATAGTTCTGCTGTACCTACAGAGCTAGCCCAATTAGCAAAGGATATTTGTCCGCAATTGAGTTTGTGTGAAACCTATCCTGATTTATCCACTGCACTTACAACGGTTTTCGATTCTAGCAATAATTTAGTTGTCCTATGTGGTTCGCTTTATCTGATAGGACATTTTTTAGCAGATAGAGAAAAAATTCTGTAAATCTTGCTTCTTGCAATATTGTCATTCAGCCCGAATACTCACTTTAAGATTAATTACCAATAATTACGGAGGTCAAATAAATTTTCTTTAATCTAATTCGTAGAATTACTTATTCTGTGATTGATTGATAAAAAATTGTAAATACATTGCTTTATTATTCTTATGATTTTTAATAACTCAATAATAGTTTGAGGATAAATAGCAATATAAAATCCGAGGAATTACTAATATCTTTATAGTATTTAATTTAAATCTTCATACAATTAAACTGTGATAGTCAAACATACTGATTGAGTTATTTTTACAAACTTTGCGTTATATTTATTAATCCAGTGTTAGCACTGAGTGCATTTCTGATACATAATTGTTTTAATTAATCGATGTTATAACTAATTAACTGCAAGTGAGGAGATATCGGGTTTTACCATATTTATCGCTGAAAAAACATCAAATTTTTACGTCTTTTACGAGAGTAATCATTGCTTTAGTTGACATAAAATGTTATTTAATTAAGCATTTTATCTAGTTGAAGAAAGAATTTAATTTTATGATGATGTTCGCAAATTACAGTGGCATCGACTGGAAAGTATCTGTTAAACTTTTGTTCTCAGTTACATACAAATGTAGTTGGTAAAATTTTTCTTTATACTCCTAAGCAGGGATATTACCTCGTAATAAGACCTAAAAATCAAGCGTAAAATGAAGATTGAGTTGATATATCATTGCTAGCCATTCTATTTAGGATTTTAGATTATCCAAAACCTTTATGGAAAGAATATTTGCTCGCTTTACTATGCAGGTTTATCCCTATAGCTGAAATTGAGAAAATATTTATCATAATGGCGTTGTAAAAAATCTAAAGTCTTTGTTTAAAATCTTTGTGGTCAATGATTTTCACAATCGAATCACAATAATAATCCGGTTGTAGAAAAGTAACATGAGTTATCAAAAATTGGTTTTGTGATGAAATCAGCTATTTGTTTGAACAAATTAATTTGAATAACCATAGAAAATAATCTTTATCAAAAATCGGGGTGAAAAAGGCTATGCACAATTTTTAAAACGACTAGTACTATGATTTCCTGCTCTGACAATTCGCAAATTGAGGAAGTAGGGAAAAGAGGGTAAAGAGCATTAATCTAATCAAGAAACTTTGAAGAGTGATGAGCGGTACATAGAAAATCTTTTCTTTACTCTTTCTCTACCCTTACTGGTAACTTTCGATTGATGAAGCGTTAGTCATTAGTGAAATTAACTAATAGATTAACTAATAAAATAACTAACAACTCAATCTATTACCTGATATCAAGAGCAGTTTTTAGTCACATTTGGATTTTTATTTTTTAGTATTCCTACGGACAAAACAGTGGTGAAAGGCTTAGGTAGTCTATTTGGAAAATCCAAAAGCGGGGTTGGCATCGAGCTTGCACCACAACGAGTAAATGTAGCTCAGTTACGCAAGCAGCGCCAAGGTATGAAATTGGATGTTTTAACATCAGTGCCAGTTCCAGAGGGCATTTTTGTAGATGGTCAAATCGCAGACCCGCCAACAATGGCGCAAATTATCCAAGAAGCGCTTTTGGAAAGCAAAATAAAAGCGAATCGGGTTGCAACTGCGGTACCGGGAAGAGAGTCTATTGTGCGTCTCATTCCAGTACCAGCAGAATTAGACGATAAAGAGTTACGGGATATGGTGTTGAACCATGAAGCAGGTTTATATCTACCTTATCCCCGTGAAGAAGCGGATGTGGATTATCAAAAGCTGGGATACTTTGTAGATGAAGATGGTATCGAAAAGGTACAAGTGCTTTTGGTCGCAACTCGCAAAGACGTAACAGATACTTACGTAAGTACTTTTGAACAGGCTGGATTACAAGTTGATGTTTTAGAGATTAGTAGTTTTTCTCTAATTCGGACAATCCGCGACCAGCTACGTCAGTTCGGTCCACAAGAGGCTGCGGTACTAGTAGATATTGAATACGACAGCACCGAAATTGCCATCGTTGTTAATGGGGTTCCGCAATTTTCTCGTACTGTTCCAATAGGTACAGAGCAAATGCAAGCAGCCCTATCCAGAGCAATGAATTTACCAACATCTAGGGACATGGAATTACTGGAAGGAATGACTATTCCATCTGCTCCTATGGAAGGTGGAAAAACAGGAGTTACTGAAGTCAATCCCGGTATGGCAGCCATGTTGAGAGTGTTAGGAGAGCTTACCGATGAACTGCGTCGTTCCGTCGATTTCTACCTAAATCAGGCTGAAAATTTGGAGATAGCGCAGATATTGCTTGCAGGTTCCGGTGGTGGACTCATACAGCTAGATGAGTTTTTTACACAGCGTTTGAGTTTACCTACTACCCAGATAGACCCCGTACAGGCTTTGTCGCTGCAAGTGGATGATGAAGACTATCCCTTTGTACAGCGTCCTGGTTTGGGTACAGTAATTGGTTTAGGAATGCGGGAGGCTTAAGCAAAATGTATAGCTTAGATATTAACTTCCTCAAAGACCGTCCGGGTGGTCCAGGTCAAGGGAACCAAGGTGAAACAAGACCAAAAGCTGCAATACCTACTGAAGGTATGACACCAGTTTATATCGGTGGTGCAATAGCTTTAATTCTTCCTGGTTTATTAGGCTTAGGTCTTTTATACGTGCAAGGTCAGAATGCTAGCATTGATGAGGAAATTACTGCTTTAGAAGGCAAAAACCAAGAGTTAGAATCTAAATTGGGCGATATTAAACAAAAAGAAGCAGAAATCGCCGCAATTAAAACTGAAACCCAAGCTTTGGTTAGCGTCTTTGACCAAATCCGACCTTGGTCAGCAATGCTGCAAGTTTTGCGTAGCCGCATTCCAGCAAGAGTAAGAATTGAGAATGTCAAGCAAATTGCACCTGAAAGCTCAGGAGAAGATGGGTCAGCGGTTAATCTAGCCGGAGGAATAGAAATCACTGGTACTGCTCGGTCTTTCAACGATGTCAATGATTTCTTACTTTCCTTGCAGCAGTCTCCCTTGTTCAAAACCTCAGCAGGAAAAATAGTTACAACAGAATTAATTGATGGACCATTACCTGAAAATATTCCTGATGGAGTTACATATGTGCCTCCAAAAATAGTTAAATACACTATCGTTTCTCAACTAAGCGATGTTCCGGCTTCTGAATTAATGCGGGAATTAGAGCAACGAGGAGCGGTGGGATTAGTAGCTAGAATTCGCAGTCTGCAAAGAACAGGAGTCTTTCAAAAATGACATTTAGCGATGAGATGAATTTTGAAGGCTCAGAATTTGAAGAAGAATCTTCTTCAGCTTACCCAGTTGTATTTGGCATCACTTTTACTCCAAAAGTTAGCGGTATTCTGCTTGGGGTATTGGGACTTGCAGGAGCGGGTTATATGTTCTTAAACATTGTCAAACCAGCTTGGGACAGCTTTGTTGAAAAGCAGGGAACTAAAGAACAACTTGAAACAGAAATTCAGGGTAAGGAAGCTCGTTTGCAAAGCATCGACGAACTTAACGCTGAGTTAGCAAAAGCCAAAATACAGCAATCAAAAGTATGGGCTGTATTTGCGAACGAAAAAACTTTAGATACCTTGTTGATAGATTTAAATCGCTTAGTAGAAGCAGGAAATGCTCAGTTAGGTAGGAATGCAGTCAAAGCCAAATTACAGAGATTTGCTCCATCTTCTGAAGGAACGCAACCAGTAACCGATGGTTCTTTAGGTCCAGAAGTTGATGGAAAACTCAAACGTAGCACCACCGAAATTGCCATCAGCGGTACCTACGAACAAACTCAAGCTATTCTGCGAAACATAGAGCGTTTGCAACCATTGTTGATAGTTAAAGATTATCAATCAGATTTGGTACAGGAAACCTTTGAAGAAGGTCAACCACGACGAACAGGACCAACACCAATAAATACAACATTTAAGTTGGAAGCCTTAGTTCCGATGAATCCCCAAGAAGTTGCTGAAGCTGAAAAAGAAGCTCAACAGTAACGATGAGTGAGGAGTTAGGAGTTAGGAGTGAGGAGTTAGGAGTTAGGAGTGAGGAGTTAAGAGTTAGGAGTGAGGAGTTATCAGTTAAGAGTTAGTAATTTACCAACCTTTTAACTAACAACTTTCACTGGTCGGGTGTGGATCATCAACTATCAACTATCAACTATCAACTAACAACTAACAACTATCAACTAACCACTAACAATTAATTACTAATAATTATTTAAAGTGAGGAATGAACTGTGAAACTTCACGGTAGTAGTTTTATATTTGGAACCGCTGTCTCTGTATTGTTGTCATCTGCACCAGTTTTGGCTCAAGCAACAACACAAATTACTGGAGTAAAACTAAACGAAGCTGACGGTGGAGTTAATTTGGTTTTAAACACATCTGATGGCTCTCGTCCTCAAGTTTTTACTACTAAGAGAGGTAACGCTCTAGTCGCAGATATTATTAATACTCAGTTACGTTTACCACAAGGTAGTAGTTTCCGTCAGGATAATCCTACAGATGGAATTGCTTCGGTTTCCATCGGTCAACTTGATGCAAATAGCGTTCGAGTGGTAATCAAAGGAACGGGTAATGCTCCTGAATCCAGACCTGTAGAGCGCAAGCAAAACAGACTTAGCTTTGCTTTAATACCTTCGGTGGGAAACGGTGGAAATACAGCAGCATTGCAACCGACACCGGATAATCAAATTGCTCAATCTGCTCCCGCTGCTCCCAGCCCAGGAGCTACCCCCGCACCACCAGCAGGTCCGGGTCAATCGATGAATCAGGCTCCACCGTTCTTACCTAGAGCGGTTGCTCCACCGGTCGGAGACATGGCAATTTCTAATACCGATGCTTCACCGAGCGTGATTGATTTAGGAACTCAACAGCGCGTCCCTCGCTTGGTTTTGAGAGATGCTCCTGTACGAGAAGTGCTGTCACTTTTGGCACGGGCAGCTAATTTGAACTTGGCTTATACCGCAGGTGGAGGTGGTGAAGCACAAGGTGAAGCTACCGGAACTAGCGGAGCAGATGGACCAACAATTTCTCTAGATATTGAAAACGAGCCGGTTCAAGACGTGTTCAACTACGTTTTGCGGTTGAGTGGTTTAGAAGCGAATCGCAGCGGAAGAACTATTTTCGTAGGGACTAAATTACCTAATTCCACCCGCGATACGGTAATGCGGAGCTTGCGACTAAATCAGGTTTCCGTTGGTGTCGCTCTTAACTTTTTGGTTGGTTTAGGTGCCGAAACTGCCGTCAGTCGGGAGCGTCAGGTTACTAACGTGAGTGCGGTACCTGTAGGTCAAGGAGCAGCACCGATTACTCAGACTCAAACCACAACAGAAACTAGAGTCGAAACTCAACGGATTGATTTTAAAGATTCTGCACCCTTACTTAGAGGTTTACAAGCATTAGGAGACGAGCGGACTAATTCTGTTACTTTGATTGGTGACCCTAGAACAATACAGATAGCGATGGCTCAGCTAACTCAACTTGATATTCGTCGTCGTCAAGTTGCAGTTAACGTCAAAATTGTTGATGTCAACCTGTTGAAAACAAAAGATTTTAAAACTAGTTTCTCTTTTGGGGTTGCGGATAATTTCTTTAGCGTTGATGGTGGTCAAGCATCTGCTAATTTTGGTGGTGTTAATCCCCCTTCTGCTTCACAGACGGCTAATAGTTTAACTACTCCAACAGTTATTACAAATCCTTACAGTGGAGCGCAAGGTTTTCTAGATCCAAATAATCCAGTAGCTGTTCCAGGAACTGGAGTAGGTCAA
>JBCBHT010000338.1:0-7034 GCA_038525335.1 Cyanobacteria bacterium J06621_15
GGTTGCGCCTCCCCTCGATGGCGATGAAGCAGAGGAAACGATAAAAACTCCACAACATCCTCGGTTATTAAATTCTTCACACTGTCCGAACACCTGCCAATTCGTGCTTCTTCGGGCTTCGATAACGGGTCACTGCGGCATAACCCCCGTCCAGTGCGCTGCTCTGTTCCTTACATTTATAACAATATCAAAGACAAATCTAATATCTGTCGCTCTGAGGTTCAATTATTGCTCAATTTTGAGTAATACTTTGGGTAGAACCAATTTACTGGTACGGTCATTCCTTATAGCTACAAAATAATTTGAAGTAAATTGCGATCGCAATTTTTCCTAGACCTGCAAACTTAAGTATAATCAGCGATGTACGTAATTCGACCATTAAAACCTTCAGACATAGAAGCAGTAGTGAAGCTGTGGTGGAAAACTTGGAATCAGACCTTTCCTGAAATTAAACATCCACAACCGTATTCTGCATGGAAAACCCGTTTT
Organism: Cyanobacteria bacterium J06621_15; assembly: GCA_038525335.1. GTDB lineage: Bacteria > Cyanobacteriota > Cyanobacteriia > Cyanobacteriales > Nostocaceae > Rivularia. The sequence continues at coordinate 490 of JBCBHT010000338.1, forward strand.
CAAGATGATTTAGTGGTGAGGGAGAATATTTGGGTTGCTGAAGTTGAAAGTTATATAGTCGGATTTGTGGTGATTCTAGAAGAAGATAGAGAATTAAATCAGCTTTTCGTGGATTCAGATTATCAAAATCAAGGGATTGGTAAAGCTTTGATGGAGAAAGCTAAATCAGTCTGTCCTCAAGGATTAATGCTGACAACATTGCAAAGTAATACAAAAGCTTGCCAATTTTACGAAAAGCATGGCTTTAAACCTGGTAAGCTGTCGAAGAATAAAATCAACGGACAGCCAAATATAGAATATCGATGGAATCCCAATTAAGAGTTAGGAGTTAGGAGTTAGGAGTTAGGAGTTAAGAGTTAGGAGTTAGGAGTTAGGAGTTAGGAATTTTAATAATTATCAACTGACAACTAGCAACTAACCACTAACAACTAACAACTAACAACTATCTATCCACAGAACCCATCACTACATCAATACTTCCTAAAATCACAAAAATATCTGCGACTTTAACACCTTTAATTAATTGGGGTAATGCTTGTAAATTGTTGAAATCACCAGGACGAATTTTCCAACGATGGGGAAACATATTATCATCACCAACTAAATAAATTCCTAATTCTCCTCTACCAGACTCAACTCGAACGTAATGCTCTCCTTTGGGAATCTTGAATGTAGGTGCAACTTTTTTCGCAATATACTGATAATCAAAATCGTTCCATTCAGACTTTTTACCACCTGCAATCCGCTTCGCTTCTAAATTCTCGTAAGCACCACCGGGTAAACCTGCAATTGCTTGTTTGATAATACTTACAGACTCGCGCATCTCTCCCATTCTTACCAGATAACGAGCCAAACAATCGCCGCTTTTATCCCACTTTATTTCCCAATCAAAATCGTCATAGCATTCATAATGGTCTACTTTGCGTAAATCCCATTTGACCCCGGAAGCTCGCAACATTGGACCGGAAATACCCCAGTTGATAGCTTCTTCACGAGTAAGAACTCCTATACCTTCAACTCGACGACGAAATATGGGATTATTAGTAATTAATTTTTCATATTCATCTACTTTGGGTAAGAAATAATCGCAAAACTCCTTACACTTAATTACCCAACCATAGGGAAGGTCAACAGCAACACCACCAATGCGAAAATAATTGTGGTTAACCATACGATATCCGGTAGCAGCTTCAAACAAATCGAGAATCATTTCTCTATCGCGAAGCGTGTAAAAAAACGGACTATGTGCCCCGATGTCACTAATAAAAGGTCCCAACCACAGCAAATGATTGACAATTCGCGCTAGTTCCAGCATGATGACTCGAATATAGCTAGCTCGTTTGGGAATTTGAATATCGGCTAGCTTCTCTACAGCGTTAACTGTAACTGCTTCATTGAACATTCCCCCGTAGTAATCCCAACGACTAACGTAGGGAACATACATGATATTAGTGCGATTTTCGGCGATTTTCTCCATCCCTCGGTGCAGATATCCCAGAACTGGTTCGCAATCTACTACATCTTCTCCATCAAGGGTAACAACGATTCGGAAACACCCATGCATCGCTGGATGATGAGGACCGAAATTAATCGTCATCGGGTCAGTTTTAGTTGCAATTCTTGGCATATTTTTCTCCCATATTTTAAAGAAGTAAGGAATAGGAAACAGGAATTAAGGAATGGAAAATCCTGTTATAGCGTTCCTACAGCAAAGTACGGTACAACTTAACCTCACCCCCAGCCCCTCTCCTTATTAAGGAGAAGGGAGATAAGTTTTGAGATATACCTTGCGGAGACTGGGAAACGCTATATTTATGTTTTCTATTTCCAATATGGGAGAATTGTTTTTGAGTGTCTTGTAGATTCGTCCGATTTTTTTGTACGTTTTTGGGATGTTTAATTGGTTTAGGGAGTAGGGAAAGGAGAAAATCTCCAAAAGCTTTTGAGCTAACCTGCTGTTGTTTTTTACGCTATTTGTTCGCTAGAAAAATCATTGCTCACAATTTCTAAACTGGAATCAATAATAGCGCTGGGCGGATTTTGGAGTATACTGCCAAATGCGTCCTTACCATTGGTCAAAACCGTATTTACATAACCACCATTGTCGGGTAGATAATAACTCAAGGAATTGTAACCAAAAGAATTTCCTACAAACGACCAGGTTTTACCCCAAGCTTCACTTGCTTTATCTGGTCTTTCTAATACTCCAAGTCCGTAACGTTGTTGACCAGATAAACCAGTATCGACAAAATTCACCAATTCATTGAAGCTATCTTTGCTTAGTAACTCACCTTCAAATAAGGCTTTTTGAAATCTAGCTACATCTTCAGCATTAGAAAAAAGACCAGCTGATGCACCAAATGCAGACAGATTTGTTACGTCAAAATCAGTTATATTACTTGGTGTTTTACCGACTTCATTTAAATAGCTACTTGCAAGATTCTCTGGGGTTTCTGCTGGTATTCCGTATAAAGTATTCTCCAATCCCAATGGTTCAATGACATTATCTTCCATCAGTTGAGCAAAGCTTTGTCCAGTTGCTTGTTCAACCATCAAAGCAGCGATAATATCACCGGTATTGGTATAAGCCCAAATTGGTGATGATTGAAACCCCGAAAAAAGCGGTTGGTCGTAAACATATTCCACAATTTCTTCTGGAGTTTTGTCTGCAAAAGTACCAGCATCGACATCTGCTTTAAACTGTTGTGAAGAATTAAAACTAGGAATACCCGAGCTACCGTTAAGCAATTGACGTAGGGTAATGTCTTCACCACCAGAAATGTTTTTAGCAATTTCAGGTAAACGTTGACCTAAAGTATCATCCAAGCTAATTTGACCTGATTCCACGACTTTTAATACTGTCGCTCCAGTAAAAGCTTTAGTAACGCTAGCAACGCTGAAAATATCATCAGAATGCATGTTTCCTTGCGCTTCTATATTAGAGAGTCCTGCAGCACCTTTCCAGGTAAAACCATCAGGAGTCATAATTGCTTGAGTTACACCAGGAGCTTCAGAAGTGCTGATACTTTTTTCCAGGTTTGTTTGTAGTTCATTTGCTAGATTTGCATCCCCAAATATAAAGCTTTGTGGAGTCAAATCTTTGTCAACAGCCATCAATATTGCTAGAGGTTTACCATCCTCGTAAATGGTAGTTGACCATTTGTTTTTTTGGAAAGTCAATGAGTCGAAAGTTACTCCCAAACGACCAATTTTAATAGTATCCTCGCCAATATTAAAGTCTACGATAGTGCTTGGTTTGTCTGAAATATCCCAATCACTAATCCAAAATTCATCAGCACCTTCCCCACCAACCATTAAATCTCCACCATCACCATCAATCAAAATATCATTTCCCTTTTCTCCAACCAACAAGTCATTGTCGGTACCACCATTTATGATGTCGTTTCCTTGTTGACCATTGAGGGTATCATCACCAGCTAGACCGTACAGCGTATCGTTAGATTGTTCACCAGTGAGAAAATCAAAATTTTTAGTTCCTCTAAAAACCTGTTGTTCGTCTGATTCATAAGATAACGGCAGAGTGCCTCCTAAGCTCGCTTCTTGAGGTAGGATGTTGTTTGATTGATGTGGTGTTAGTCCTAAAAATGTACTGCCAATGTCATGAGTTGTAAGAGCATCGAACTCATCCATACTAAAATCAAGCATATAATTCCTCATGTAAACAGGATGGAAGCCATAAGAATCCGTTTGAGCAATCAAAATTAAGCAAGATTAGATTAAGGTGAATGTGTTTAACTTGCTCTGCAAACAGAAACTTAATGCTGATTTCACATACTTCCAATCGATTCTAGATGAATTATTCACTTATTTACACCAGAAAAAAATATCAATGTCGCATTAATCAATTAAGATTTATTATTTCGCATAATGATTAATACGCTCTAACCTTTACGTGATAAAAGAATTACACCACAGAGCATTATAAAATCTACTGGTAAAATTTTGTATTATTTTTAATAACTTAATTTTTTCTTTAGTAATTTTTCGTAAAATGCTAAATATAAGTTTATAAATATTGATATTTTTCTAAATAGATAAACAATTTGCAATTGTCAATTGCGAATTATCTGATTAACCTTTATTCGAGATATTTTTTCGTTAGTAAAATTGCAAAAAATATTCAATAATCCCAGTTTCTCAAAATTTAATTTACTCTTTACTTGCCACTTACTACTTGCTACTTGCTACTTGCAAATTTGACCGGGGGTTACACCAACCAATTTTTTGAAATGTCGATTTAAATGACTTTGATTAGCAAAACCAACCATCAAAGCTACTTGTGCAATACTGTATTTTCCGCTGAGTAATAATTCTTTAGCAGCATGAACGCGAGTCTTGATTACATATTGATGGGGTGTCATTCCCATCGATTGCTTAAATAAATGACAGAAATAATGCGGACTCATGTGTAACAAAAAAGCTAATTCATTTAATCCTAAATTCTTATCTAAATTACTTCTAATATATTCAATAACCAGCTCTAACTGACTTTTTGATAAACCCGTGATATATTTTTTCAGATTCGGTTTTCGCGCAGAATAATGTTGTAATAAATGCACTGCAAGAGCATTCACCATAGTTTCTGCGTACAACCGACTTCCAGACGGATTATTTTGTAAAGCATCTTTGATTGCAAGTCCAATTTGAAAAACTAACGGGTCTGGTGTAGCAAAATGTGGTATTAATTGAACCTGTTCTGGTTCTCCCGATTCATCAATAGCACGAGCAAAAGATTTCGTCTCAATACTAAGTAAGATAAAATCTCCTGAGCTATCCCAAGCACACTTTTGTCCAATATTTACAGGAGCAATTACTATATCTCCAGCCACTACTGAGTCACGTTTAAAACGTCCATCTAAGGTTCTATCTGCGTGAATCACATAGTTACGGTGAGTAAAGATAGCAATGCTGTGTGCAAAGGGAGTAGATACTTCAGGAACTTCATATGCAGGTTGAAACGTATAGTTAAAGCACACCCCATCCCATCCAGCATTTTGACTTGTCAGAATTGGTTCGTAAGGAAAAAGTTGGTTTATCTCGTATTCTTTAGTTATAACTAAAGGCTTTTCTTGTGACATAACCAAAATCAAATTCTACATCTGTAATGTATCAAAAATTTGATGAAAGTTACCTTACTTCCCCTCTCCTTATCTGTAACCTCACCCCCTTCCCCTCTCCTTGTCAAGGAGAGGGGTTATTAAATTTCCCTGCTAGAAATGAAATAAACTTATTTCCTCTACTTTCTACTTCTACTTTCTACTCCCTCAAAAATCAGATGAAGTCTTTCAGAAAAAAATTTCTCTCCCCAGCATGAGGTTAATTAACGCACTGTAAAGTTAGGATTTTATTAATCCTGTTGTAGAAAAATACCATTTCCTGTGATTCAGCAAAATTCACAAAACTTCTTTAATACTAAATTAGAACAAAAATCAGTTAAGGAATTTAAATTTGGCTGGTTTGAAAAGTTTTGCTTGTGGTATCCTCCGGGTTGGCTAATTTTATTTAACCGTCACTGGCAACATTATCATGATGACCCGGATGGTTGGAACTGGTTGGAATATATTTTATTTTTGATTCCTTTGGGATTTTATTTAGCGTTGTTAATTCGCTGGTTGCGTTTGGGTTGTCGTTTTCCCAGGGAGGGAATAACAAAGTTTAATCCTAATTATCAAATAGCATTTCGAGAAGAAATTTTACAGCCAATTGTTGAAAATTATTATCGTGGTAACTTGATGCAATTGGAAAACTTACCGCCAAATCAACCGATGATTGTGGCTATGAATCATGCAGGAATGAGTTTTCCTTGGGATATTTTAACATTAGGATATCTATTAAATAAAAATCATGGATGGACGGTATATCCTTTAGCTGGAGTTGATTTATTTGAGCATCCTTGGATAAATTGGTGGCTACCACCGGGATGGTCAAAAGTTTTGGGTGGTGTGAAAGCAAAGTACGATGATTTTGAAGCAGCAGTTAAACAAAAAAAGATTTTATTGTATGCTCCGGAAGGTTTAAGAGGGCCTGGAAAAGGTTGGTTTAAACGCTATCAATTACAGAAGTTTGATATTAGTTTTGTACAGTTGAGTCAAAAATATCAAGTTCCAATTTTACCAGTTATTTGTATTGGTAGCGAAATGCTGCATCCTTACACTTTAAATATTAATTGGTTAAGAAAATTATTTGGTTTACCTTTTTTACCAGCATCACCTTTAATTCCTTGGTTGGCTCTTTTTCCGAGTATGGGAGTTTGGACAGGGAGAAGTAAATTAGACTATTTTATTCAGCCTTTGGTTGAGGTTAATGGTTGTAGAAATCGCAGTGATTTTTATCAGAAAGCTCAGGAATTGAAAGAGGAGATGCAGGGGGAGATTAATCGGGTTTTAGATTTGCCTTCATTAATTCAAACTCGAAAAGCAAGCTAAAACAGTTATATGAATAGAAGCGTCAAAGAAACCGAAGATACAAATGATGACTCAAACAATAAATAAAACAGTAACATTTGAAGAATTTGTTCAATGGAA
>JBCBHT010000339.1:0-7008 GCA_038525335.1 Cyanobacteria bacterium J06621_15
GGTGGAACTGTTATTAGTACCGGAACTTTGAAAGCACCGGGGGGGTATATTAATATTACTGCTGTACCAGAAGGTAATTTAGTCAGGATTACGCAGAAAGGTAATTTACTGAGTCTAAGTTTTAATAGAAATAGAAATTCAAATTCATCTGTATCTGAAGAAAATAAAGCAATACTGAATAATCAGTCTTTTAAACCGCTATCTTTACCTCAACTTTTAACGGGAGGTAATTTGAACAATGCAACAGGTATTGAAGTTGAAAATGGTGTTGTTAAGTTGACTGGTTCTGGTACGGTAATTCCGGATAAGCCTGGGAATATAGTTGTTTCTAATAATATAAATACTGAAGGTGAGGCTAGTAGTATTCCATCAAAAACTGGTATCTATACTCAAGATAAATTATTAGATTTATTTGGTGATGTAGATATAATTGCTGGCGATGATAGTCAATTAATTCTAGATGGGAATATAAATTCATCTGGAGATGTGACAATCAGAGGTAATACAATTCTGGGTGGTGATATAACTAGCAATGGTGGAGATATAAGAGTAGAAATACCTGATTTAATAAAGGATGCAACTATTAGTACTGGAGAAAATGTTGCAGGAAATATTGTTATTTTTGATGCTAGTACTAGTAATGATTCTGCAAAAACTTATAATTTAAATTTAGTTGCAGGGCAAGGTGATGTTAGATTAAAAACGTCTGGCAACGATAATGAAAACCCAGCTATATTAAAAAATTTAAATATTGACGGTAATAATGTAAATCTAGTTAGCTCCAATATCGTAGGTAATTTAAATGTGAAAGCAACCAACGATATTGGGCTTTATGGTTTATTAGTAAATGGAGACGCTAACTTAGAAGCTGGTAATAACGTAAATGTATCTTCTTTTCCTAATTCTTCTAATATTATAGACAACTTGAAGATAAAAGCAAGCAATAACCTCTTGCTTGAAGACGATTTAACAGTAACTGGAGACATTTATTTAGAAGCTAGAGATGTAGTTAACACGTATTCGCTTGTAACAGCAGGAGGCAATACACAAATCATTGCTACTAATAAAATAGAAATACGAGATACTGATTATACACCAGCAATTGTCACTACAGGAGGAGATTTAACAATTCAAGGTAATAAAAGAATTAATATTCAAGCTTTCAAAAATGATAAGTCAATATTTAAAAGTGGAAATGACCTTACACTAATTAGCGATGGTGAAATTGGAGTAACAAGTAAATTTGACAGTAATGGTGATTTCGATGTTAGAACGCTGCAAGGTAGTAACGCAAATTTTAGCCAAGCTTTAACTCCCAGCACCGATACAATCATTAGCTCCGAAGGAGATGTCAATTTTGGTAATTACGATGGTTTATCCTTGAAAATAGAAGCTAAAGGAAGTATTACAGGTGGTGATATTACCATTAATGGTTCTAATCCGAATCTTACGGGTTCCGACCCAGATATTGAATTATTAACTGAAGGACCGGGATTAGTTCTTAGAGCGGGAGTAAACGAGTTACAAAATGAACCTAATATACCCGATGAAACCGTTGGTAGTACAAGCTTCACATCTGAAACAAACCCATCTTCTCGAGGAGATATTCAAGTTGGAGATGTTAACACTGTTTTTGGTGGTCCAGGTGGCTCCGTAACAATGTCCGCTACTGGTAATATCAATACTGGACATATTGAAACTGCAGGTACTCCATATGATGTCAATATTGATGCTACTGGATTTGTTGATTTGCAAGCACCGAATGGCGATATTGAAGTTAAAATGATAAATACCAGTTCTGGTGGTTTAAGCTCAGATATAAACATAATCGCAGGTGGAACATTCCGAGCAACTGACTATATTCTAATTAATGATTGGAATGCAAAGTTTTCAGCAATTTCAAAATATAACGACGCAAATCATTCTGGAAAGAGAGTGTATGGTGAGATTCCCACGAGCATTCACACATCAACGTCTGGTAGAACGTCTACTATTAGTATTCAACATGGTGGTAGTGACTTTATTATCGGTCCCACATTTAGGAATGCTAACGATAATTCGATACTTGAAGAAAACAACCACCAGCCGCGTTTAACAGGAGTAGGAAGTCCATACCCAGCCTTTAGTGAGAAGCCGTTTGTACTAGAAAGAAATATAGTAAGCACTTTAGATACAACTAGCGGTTCAGATAATATTACGGATTCTACTAGCTTTACTACTGGAGCTATTACTGCAAAAAGAAATGATGGAGCAGGAATGTCTTCTTTTAGAGATAGTAGTTTAGAAAATACTACTTCTATAGGTGGAGGTTACAAAATGCATAAGATTGACATCATTTTTGACCCACCAATAAATAATGATAATAGTAATTTAGGAAGTAGCGACAATAGTGTTTCTGGAACTAATGAAAATAATTTTCAAGCTCCTCTCAACGAACAATTAACTCCCGAAGAATCATCAATTCCTAATGCAGAATTTGTTCAAAGTCAGCTAATTGAGAAAGAAAGAGATGAGATTTTTTATGGAAAAAATTCAGCTGTTCCTGTAAACAATATAATAAATACTCCCAAGCTCAATTCTACAAATAATGACCCTTATGGGGCAACAAATAACAGGAATGATAATATCCTTAAAGTAATTCCAGATTATCGATTTGATGATAGTTCTGCTTTACCGGCGGATTGGTGGACTACGTTAATTAATCCTATTCCGCGCTTATTAAATGAGCGGGGTAAAAGGAGGAAGAAATGAATAATGTTCCCTGTTCCCTATTTATTTCTTTGTAGTTAAAAGTTTTTATATTTCAATAAAAATAATGATTATTTGGAGTAAGGTTGGTTTAATTTCTTTGTTGACGGTTAATTTAACTGGTGCTGTTTCTATTTTAGAACCTCACCCCCAGCCGCTCTCCTTGTCAAGGAGAAGGGAGATGGATGTTGTTGCTCAACAGCAATTTAGTTCTACTAAAGCCGATAGTTTATCAGAACAAGCAGCAAAATATTTAAAAGCGAATCAATTATTAAAAGCTATCGATTTATGGGAACAAGCTTTAATATTAGTAGGTAAAACTGATAATAAATCTCAGGAAGCTAATATTCTAGGTAATTTAGCTATTGCTTATAACAGATTGGGTAATTACTCTAAAGCTGTTGACAACAATCAAAAATCATTAGAAATTTTTCGTCAGTTAAAAATTAAAGAAAAAGAAGGACAGGTTTTAAATAATTTAGGAAATGCTTATCAAGCTCTAGGAGATTATAAGAATGCTATTGCATCATTTGAAAAAAGTTTTTCAATAGCTCGTCAAACTAATAACCGAGCAGAAGAAGGGCTGATTCTTAATAATTTAGGACAAATTTATATTAATCAACTTAAACACGAAAAGGCGATAAAAACTTTACAAAACAGTCTTCAAATTAGTATTTCCGAAAACGATGTTGTAGGTCAAGCAAGTACGCTGATTGGTCTGGGTTCAGCTCATCATGTTTTAGGTAAGTTAGATAAAGCAAAGGAAAATTTTCAAACAAGTCTCGAACTTGCTCAAAAAGCAAAAGATAAACAGCGGGAATGGGAAGCTTTAGGTGGTTTGGGATTTGTATACGAAGATTTAAAAGACTATCCTCAAGCGATTGAATATGTTGAGAAAAGTTTAGCAATTACCCGTGAAATTAATAACCCTCAAGCAGAAGCTACAATACTTAACAACTTAGGACATACTTTATTCAAAGCTGGTAGATTAACTGAAGCAGAAAAACAACTTAGACAAGCAGTTAAACTCCTCGATAAACTGCGTTTAGAACTTGACGACGCTTACCAAATTTCCATTTTTGATACTCAACTTCATACCTATAATTTATTACAGCAGATATTAGTTGCTCAAAATAAACCAGAAGAAGCATTAGAAGCATCAGAACAAGGAAGAGCGCGGGCTTTTGCTAATTTACTAGCAAAAAAAACAGCGAAAGATAAAGAAATTAATTCTCAAAAAAGCTTTAATATAAATAATCCTTCAATTGAACAAATTAAACAAATTGCCAAAACACAAAATGCTACCTTAGTTCAATATACATTAGTTCCAGAGGACGGGTTTAAACATCGAGGTAAATTACGAGCTTTAACCGAAGAAATATACATTTGGGTTGTAAAACCGACTGGGGAAGTTATATTTCGTCGTCATAAATTTGAGCAGAAAACATCTTTAAAATCATTAGTCAAAAGTGGACATAAATGTATTAGACTAAGAAATTGTCGTAGTGGTAGAAAAGAATCAATCGGTAATACAAAGGCTATTGAAAATTCATCTAAAAATGAATTAGAAAAACTCCATACCATTTTAATTGAACCAATTGCAGATGTTTTACCGAAAAGTGAAGAAGAACATGTGATATTTATACCCCATGAAGATTTATTTTTAGTTCCTTTTGCAACTTTAAAAGATAGCGAAGAAAAATACTTAATTGAAAAACATACTATTTCCACAGCACCTTCAATTCAAATACTAAACTTTACCAACAAACTAAAAAAATCTGTTATTAAAGATAATTTTAAATCAGCTTTAATAGTGGGTAATCCCACGATGCCAACTATTCCCAAACAAGAAGCTTTGCAAGAATTACCCCATTCAGAAAAAGAAGCAAGAAAAATCGCTAACTTGTTGGGGACTAATCCTATTATTGGCGCTCAAGCTACTAAAATTGACGTTATGAAAAAGATGCCCAATGCTTCCTTAATTCATTTAGCAACTCATGGATTATTGGATGAAGTTAAGGAATTGGGGCTTTTGCAAAAAACTAAAAAATTGAGTTCTCCTGGTGCTCTTGCTTTAGCACCTCCCCAGGAAAATAAACACAACGGTTTCCTTACTTCAGACGAAATTGCCGAGATGGAATTACAAGCAGAAATGGTTGTTTTAAGCGCTTGTGAAACTGGTATGGGTGAAATAACAGGGGATGGGGTTTTGGGTTTATCTCGTGCTTTTATTGCGGCAAAAGTTCCCACCGTAGTTGTATCTTTATGGACGGTTCCGGATGATGCAACATCTAAATTGATGACAGAATTTTATCGTCAATTAAGCAAGACTCAGAATCAAAATAAAGCCCAAGCGTTACGCAAAGCAATGTTGAAAATGCTTGAAACAGAAACATCTCTAGACCCAGATAATTGGGCTGCTTTTACATTAGTTGGTGAAGCAAAGTAACATTTCACAATGAAAGTTTGCATGAATCAACAGTGATACTGATAAATTAGAGAAAATTTAAATTATTACCGATACAAAGGAAAAAGATACCACCCATGAAGGTTGATTTTAAACGAGCCATAACTTCATGGGTTAAGCATCTACTTACAGCACTTTGCAAATGAATAAGTTACAGCCATTAATTTTTAAATTCTTGTGGGATAGAGAGAAGTTGCGGTGCGGAGGTTTCCGACCTTGAGCAAACTAAGCCGCACCTCCGGTGAACGGGTCATCCCTGTGCGTCCTTGTGTACCTCGTAAAGATGAAATACGCTGTATTTACTCCAAGTTGTAATGTTGCACGATTGGTTTATCGGTAACTTCTTTTAAGCCTACTTCATTTAATAAATTCACCCAATTAGTTTTGATGTTTGTATCCTGGGGTTTGATACGACGTTGTTGACCTAAAGAAGTTAGTGCATCGAGCCAAATTTCATTATCCTTGTAAGTCAAATAATTACCAAGTGGTTCTGCTGTTTTTGATTGATTTTCAAGATTAGCAGGTAATTTTTCTTTTTGCACAAAGCCATGTACAAAAATATGCTCTAAGGTCTTTTCTTTATCACCACAGTAAACATTAAAAGACCAGCTATATTTTTTTCCGTTTTGTAATAAATATTCTGCTTTTGCTGGTGAAGTGATACTGATAATACCAGCTTTTTCAGGTAAGTTCACAGATTTTCGGTAGATATTTCGTGTTTTTCTACCAGTCTTTTCTTGTAGAACTAACTCTGCTTGACGGTTGGTCTCAGGTAGCTGAGGAACATAAAACCAAAAAGTTGGGTTGGGAGTAACTGTTGATACTGAGTATGCTTTTTTATCGATACCCGGTACTAAAGCTGTAAGGTCTGTGAGGTTACTTGGACAGTCAGGATTGCGCCCTCCTCCTGCTCTACGACGACCTGTAGGGGCACCTCGCCATGTTGATTTCTTTTTCTCTGATTTTGGTTTGTTATTATTTGTCTTTGATTTATTTTCTGCCCTTGATTGGTCATAAGGATTGCGCCATGCTTCTCTATCCTGTTTTTGTCGGCTATTTTCTGCGATATTTTCAGGTGATAGAGTTTTTGCTTGTATTGACTGCGAGAAACTTATCAAACTGCCAAATAGTAATGCTGTGAATATCCAATAACCTAGAATTTTTTTGTCAGCTAACTTCTTTTTAGTCATGATTCACAATTTAGTTAGATTAAGAGACATCTACAAACATAAATAATATATAGAGGCACTTCAACTTACTTATCCAGTTTTGTTGAAATTTTATAAATATTTAATTGTTTATTACTGTTGTGATGACGGAACCAATTAAAGAACCAGTTCAAAATTTTGAGTAGGAATTCCGCGAACGTTAACGCTACTCAGTCTAGTCTATTAGTATCTAAAATCTTGCGCCATTCTCAATAACCACCTTGGAAGCAATTCTAGGGCTAAAAAACGAAGTACGCTTAAATGCAATAAAACCCTTATCCAGTCTGATTTATCAGACTTTTTGTATTAGCCTGAGAATTTATTCTAAGGCGGTTATTGAGAATGGTGCAAAATGTCTATTAGTATTTGACTATTTGACCACACAAGTTATGAGTAGGGGTTTATAAAAATGCTTGGGAGATTTCCGACTTTTCAAACCTCCTCTGAGAAATTATCAAATCATCAAGTGACTTTGCATAAATTCGTGAAACACAAACCAACATATAAGATATAGGAATCCGATTTGAATATTGTTAGCGCAGCGTGTCCGATAGGACATGAAAAATTAGGTATTTGTAGGGTGCG
>JBCBHT010000340.1:0-7001 GCA_038525335.1 Cyanobacteria bacterium J06621_15
AAATAAAGTACAGAAAATATTACCGATAAGTAACAGTTGTGGTAGAGGTAAACCTCTGTTAGTCATCATTTCGACAATACCGGAAAAACCAAGGGTATTAGCAACAGCAGCTTTAAGAAAAATTGCTGCAAGAAAAGCTCTACCAATCAGCGGAATATATTTTTTGAAGCCCATAATGAATTTTGGATTTTAGATTTTAGATTTTAGCAACGGATGCGTTTCTTTTTGATTTGATTTAGTTAGGAGTTAGGAGTTAGAAATCAACTGTTCACTGTTCACTGTTCACTGTTCACTGTTCACTGATAACTGTTCACTGTTCACTGGTAATTGTTTCCTATTACTTGTAGAAATAATAATTCTTGATGCACCTTCACCAAGAAAATAACATTTTAACCAGTTGAAAAGCACTCCCAGACGATTGCGAATTCCAGGAAGATATACTAAATGAACTTCTAACCATAAAAACCAAGCTATAAATCCTTTCAGTTCAAATTTACCTATTTTACCAATTCCTGCATGTTTTCCAATTATTGCTAAACGTCCTTTATTAAAATAGTCGAAATGTTGAGGTGATTCACCTTTCATTTGTCGAAAGATGTTTTCTGCTGCTGTTTTTCCTTGCTGAATTGCTTCTTGTGCTACTCCGTTAAATTTTTCTTGCTGAATATCTACATAGGAAACGTCTCCTACACCATATACGTTTGTATGTCCGCAAAGCTGTAAAGTTTGCTCAACAATTACTTTGTCTTTTGCAGCGGTTTTTACTGATTGTTTGGTTTCTGGTGTTGCTGCTAATACTCCCGCTGTCCAAATTACTGTATCTGTAAATATTGAAGTGTTGTCTTCAAGATAAACTGCTTCGGGAGAGACTTTTTTTACTTTGGAATTAAGATGTACTTTGACTCCCTGACGACGTAACCATTTTTCGGTATAGTTTCCTAATTTTTCGGAGTAACTAGGAAATAGCTGCTTCCCAGATTGTAAAAGTATGACTCTTGCTTGATTGTAATCTAAGCTGGGATATTCTTTTTTGAAAGCGCTTTGAATCAATTCGTTTAAACTACCGGCTAACTCGACTCCAGTTGCACCACCACCAACTATGACAAAAGTCAATAACCGTGTTCTTTCTTTTTCATCGGTTACTTTTACTGCTTGCTCGAAGCGACTTAAAACTTGATTCCTAATTGCGATCGCATCGTTCAAAGTTCTCATGGGCAGGCTATTTTCTGGCGCTCCAGTAACTCCGAGAAATTGCGACTCACTACCAGTAGCAATCACTAGATAATTGTAGTCAATTGCTACATTTTCTGCGTAAACAATTTGATTATCAAAATCAACATTCTTAACATTAGCTTGCAACAAGTTTACCGTTGTTAGATTTCGGAACAAGCGACGTAAAGGATAAATGATTTGGTGGGGATAAAGTACGGTGGTAGCAACTTGGTAGAGCATTGGGATAAAAGTATGATAATTATGACGGTCAATTAATAAAACATTGACTCCATGTTTACCCAACTTTTTAGCAGCTTCTACACCCGCAAAACCAGCACCGATAACTACGACTTTTGGTTTGCGAGAGTTCGTCTCTCTTTCCTTAAGTGGCATGCTGTAACGTATGTTTTAGACAATATGGTAGTGGATGATTTTCTTAAAAAAAATATTCAATTTAAAGAATATATTAACTATATTTTTAAGTAAATTTGAAAACAATAATAAAAATATATCTTTAGAACTAATTCTAGAGGAATAATTCTTTCAAGCTACTATATTTTATATATTTTGGCGAAATTTATAATACCTAATTTGCAGCTACACAGATACTGAAATAATTGTGACAACAATAACTTTTATCAGATTTATATACGGTTCAAAAATCAGATATTGGTAATTATGTGTATAAAGTTTTTGTGAAGAGAATAGATTTATTCATAAAAAATGTCTAACAAACGGGAGAATGATGCAGGGATTATTCCCGAATGCCCGAACATATTTTATTTATTTGCTGATAGCGAAGTTCAAAAAAATACAGTGTTTTTGATAAAAATATACATAAGTTTTTACTTATTAATTAATGCTGATATTTTGCTAATCAATGGATTTCGTTTTTCTAATTATCAGCGAGAAATAAGCTGCGAGCAATAGAGAGAAAGAGTATCTTTTCTGCTTTTTGTAAAGTATTAATCAACCAGGTAGAACTATTATGGCTGAAGAAAAAATTACCATACAACCTATTAATCCAATAGATAAACCAATTCCTGTAGAACCTGATTTTCCTATCGGAGGTCGAACTCCAGAAGCAATAATAAAAGTAGAAGGAAATCTTCAGAAAGCTGAAGCAAGAACAAGTGGTGATTCTTTGCTTATAGCACTGAATGTTATCGAAGGAAGTGATAATCCAGAAATACTTTTTAGTACACCGGACGATGACCTTGTTTTAGCTAAAGGTGGTGATGATACTATCTATGGTAGTTTGGGAAATGACACATACAACGGAGGTGATGGATTTGATACTTTAGACTATAGTTTATTAGGAAAGCAAATTACATTACTTCCCCGAGGTTTTATTGGTAATGGAAACAGTCAAGGAAGTCAAATTCAAGAAATAGAAAGAATTGTTGCAGCACCAGATAAAGATAATCTTATCGATGGTTCCGGTGGTGGTGATAAAGGAGTATTTTTTACTATTGATTTAGGAAAAGAAAAATTAGTAATAGAAAATATTCCCGGACGTGGTTCTGTAGAATTTGAAGTTGAAAACTTTGTAAATATAGAAGGAACCGAAAACGACGATTCACTCACTGGTAACGATAAGAGAAACAGAATATCGGGTAATGGTGGTAATGATGAACTGTTTGGTGGATTAGAAAGCGATACCTTAATCGGTGGTTTGGGAAATGATACTTTAATTGGTGTAGACCCATCTTTAAGCGATACTATACGCAGCGAAAGAGATACTTTAACTGGTGGATTTGGTGTAGATAAATTCATCTTAGGTAACGACAATGGTTCCTTCTATGATGATTTTAAAGGTAACGACTTTGCTCGTATCAGCGATTTTTCTTTCGGAGAAACAATTCAATTAAGCAGTCAAGGTACATATAGAGTCAGACAAGATAGCGATGGATTTAACGTATTTATAGTTGAAGATTCTATCGAGGATATAATTGCCAAAGTCACTGTTTCTAGAGGAATTTCCAGTTCTAGTAGTGCAAGCGCAAAAGCAGATTCTGGACTAACAATTGCTGCTGAATCTAATGTTAATTCTTTATTAGGTGATGTACCTGAAGGAGAATTTACATTAAATTCTGGAGAACAAAAAGGTATTTTCGTCGCATAATTATCAGCAACTTTATAGAGACGCAATATAGCTTTTATCAAGCAAATGAGGTAAAGATGTACCTCATTTCTCTTGATAAGGCTGTACTCTATTTCCCCTCTCCTTAATAAGGAGAGGGGTTAGGGGTGAGGTTTTCAGATATATATACCTCAGTAGACTAGGAAACGCAATATATCTATCGCGTCTCTACATCTAAACTCAAAAACAGGCTTTAAGCAACATATTCATATGCACCAATGTCAGGTGTAGCGTTTCCATCTCCATCTCCGTCTTCATCTCGCACGATACCATCTATATCGATAGAAGCATAGTCAGGAATTAAATCTGAGCCTACATCAATAGCAGCAGAATTAGCAGATAAACGATAATTATTTCCTGCTGAATCTACAAAACCAACAGTTCCAACCTGAATATTATTTGTCTCAACAAAATTAGTTAATCCAGTTCCTCCCTGATAAAGCTGGTTAAAGTTGTTGGTAAACAGATTATTGTCCAAAACTACATTGTCAGCGTCTTCGATTAAACCATTACGGAAACTAGCTGAAGCAAAGATGTTGTTACGAACTAAAACATCATAAGTAGTGTAACCGTTGGTATAATCCGTACCGTCAATTACAATCGACTGAACATTTCCCACAACTGTGTTGTTAATGACTTCGACATCGTTGACGTTGCTAGTCACCATAATCCCAGCACCGCTATTTGTACCTTGGGTACCATTTCCGTAAACCACGTTATTGTAAACGCGAATATCACTTACGTCACCTTGTCCCGGTACTTCATCAGCTACAACAATCCCTTCAGCAATATTGCTATAGACAAGATTATTGTAAACATCAATATTGAAAGTATCAGCGCGGTTTCCTTCTATATAAATAGCAGCACCAGCATTATAACCTGCGGGTGTCCCCGAAAGTTCTGCAACTCCAGTTACCGTGTTGCTGTGAATAGAACCATTGCGAGAACCTGTTTTAGCATCGATACCTTCGCGCTTTCCTCGTGTAATCAGGTTATTTGCGACTTCAAAACCGTCTACACCCCAGATACTCAATGCTTCTTGAGTACCTCTGGTATCTCCTAATCCAGCCCATCTCCAGTTAGCTCGTTCAACAGTGTTACCTAGTACCTTAATGTCTTTACTAGTAACTTCATCATCTCCACCGAAAAAGTAGGTATCGGGCATAATAATAATACCTGAAGCACCTGTTTCAAAGGTATGATTGTTCTGGACAATCATATTATTTGCATCTCGTAGAGAAATTCCAGCCCAAGATGTATCTTCAATTCGGAAACCATCAATTATCCAGTAACCCTTTCCGACAGACTGAATTACACCCTCTCTAAAGTTACCGTTTATAGGGTCTGGGTCTATAAGAGTAACTTGACCGTTAGCTTTCAAAGTAATATGACCTAGTTCATCATCACCCGATTTACCCAGATTTACTAACTCCGTATATTGACCAGGTTGTACTAAGATTGTATCTCCAGCCCTTACCGCAGAAGCTTGACTGACTGCATAATTAACAGTTTTCCAAGGTAATTGTTCGGTACCTGGATTACTATCATCACCATCGGGAGAAACATAATACGTAGAGCTAGTATCCGGAGGATTGACAGCAACAAACTCTATGTAGTCAAGACGAGCGTATTCTGCAAAATCAGATTTCGCTTCAATCTCAAAAGTTTCTCCTTTTTGTAATCTCACTGCTTGATGAGTGATACTTTCAGTTAGAGTCGCAGCACTTGCACCCGCACCAGGTAGGTCTTTATCAAATAATAACTTTTGGCTTTGTCCACCAACAGTAACAATTGCAGATGAAACACCGTCGTTTTCATCGTAATAACCAAGTTTTACCTGATAAAATCCTGTCTCTCCATCAAAAACATTATTGATTTTTTGAGGGTTGGAATTATATAGAGAGATGTGTTGTCCAGCGGAAGAATTATTATTTGAATCAACTACATAATTACCTAGCTGCTGAAAATTTTCAGCCTCGTAACGTATAGTGTTGGATGCATCAAGGGTGATGTCTACAGGGATAAATTCGATAAAATCAACACGAGCAAATTCTCCAAAATTTGATTGTCCCTCAATCTTAAAAACATCACCTGGTTTCAACCCTATAACAGAATGGGTGACGCGAGATGTTAGAGTTTCCGGTACAGCACCACTTGCTGGAAAATCATCATCAAACTCGAAACTTCTACTTTGTCCAGCAACTGTTACCGTTGCAGAAGAAATCCCATCATTTTCATCGTAATAACCTACCCTAACCCTGTAAGTTCCTGATTCACCAGCGAAAATACCCATAGCAGTTCCAGAATTAAAACCTGTATTGCTTAAAGATATTTGAGAACCACCAGAAGCTGTAGGATTAGTTGATTCAGCTTGATAATTAGTTAGCTCTAAACCTTCAGCCTCATAACGTAAACTTCCATCAGGTTGAAATGGATTTTGCACTGGAACGAATTCGATATAGTCAATTCGAGCAAATTCACCTAAATCGAATTCAGCTTGAATCTCAAAACTTTCCCCACCCTGCAATTCAACTATCGGATGAGTCACATAAGAAGTTAAAGTATCAGCTGTAGCTGCATTTCCAGGTAAATCCTTGTCAAACAGAAAACTTTTGACTTCGTTTGCGACAGTTACTTGAGCATTTGATACACCATCATTTTCATCGTAGTAAGCTATATTTACTTGATAAGTTCCTGCTGCACCGTTGAAAATACCTGTAGCAGTTCCGGAATTAGAATTACTACCTAAAAGAGAAATATGCTGACCATCAGAAGAAGCATTATTGTTTTCAATCAGAAAATTATTCAGAGTTAAATCTTCTGCTTCGTAACGAATATTTGGCATCGAACTAGCAGACATAGGTAGCGGACTGCTACCGCTCAAACCATTGTCAGGAGGTAATCCTAAAGATTGTGTAATTAAAGTAGAGTCGTTGCTTGGTATTGTGTCGAATTCATTCATAATTCTTTCCTAAAAAAAATGATTTCGGCAAATACACCCCTTTTTCGCAAATAAACCCTGCTATTCTGACCTACGTATAAATTACTGTCAATGCTTTTTATACACTTTACTCAGAGTTAATACTTACTATAGATTCTTTATTGTTATAAAAACTGATAAAAATTAAGTAAAATTACTTATGATTAAAATCTATAGATGAGCTTTATCCCGTCTTGCTTACATCCCTCTCTCCTTAGCTATGACAGGGTAAGAGGGTGAAGTTACGAGTGTATTTAAATCAACTGAAAAATGCTATGGTTACTATCTAATAATCAAATAGGACAAGGTAATAATAAATACTTTTATCCTCTGCGAAATTATATTTAGAATTTATTATCTACAAGCAAATTATTAATCATTTATCTTTAGCTGTTTGCTATTTCAAATACAATTCCTTCGTAAAATAATTCGATAGGACATTCAAAAGCAATGCTGGATAAACTAACAATATCACCTGCTGTATAAGGATAATAAAGCCACATTCTTCCCTCTCCCCGACAATAACGTTCGACAGAAATTTTTTCCGAATCAATCAAAATATATTCCTGTAAAGATGGCATATTTATGTAGTATAGGAATCCGATTTGAATATTGTTAGCGCAGCGTGTCCGATAGGACATGAAAAATTAGGTATTTGTAGGGTGC
>JBCBHT010000341.1:0-6952 GCA_038525335.1 Cyanobacteria bacterium J06621_15
GAAAAACTTGCTGTTGATGACAATTCCAAAGTCAGACTATACGCAAACGCAGCCATTAAAAAAATTACTCACTCAGAACAATAAGCTTGAATTAAACTATATCTTTATCTTTACCAACAAATTATTTTCTGGAAATTTGTGAGTTATTAATCTAACCCATAAAATATTTTGGTTATTCAGTATCCAGTATGCTGTGAAAGCAGTCTTAAAATAATCAGTAGTAATTGAGATATTTGAGATTAGGGAGCATCAAAAAAGACGATATTAGTAATAGGACTTACGCAAAAGCAACGTGATTCGGTCATTACGAGCAATGATGCACACCCGACCGGTGAATATAATTCGTAATTCGTAATTCGTAATTCGTAATTAATGCCCCATAAATTAATTTAGGGGCTTCGACAAAGCTTAGAATAACATCCACGGATAAATCCGGGGGCTTCAAACCATTAATTTTTTTCCTGGTGAAAGCGACGTATTCAGCGAACCAGTGGATCATCGCACAAACCTTGCGATTGCTTCCCTATACTCCGTTCCGGTCGCAAGACAAATCTTCGTTGCGTAAGTCCTGAGTAAAAAACAGGCATTAAGCCAAGTAATCTTTATATATTAGGCATTTTGCCTATTACTATTAAGCATCTACCATACTAATAACTGGAGAACCGAAAATGTTTTATCGGTTCACTCACATAGGATTCTATTGTTTTTCTAAAGTTTGCAAAACCAAGAGTAGTTTAATTTAAGTGATAATCAGTATTACTTAAATATTACTTAATTCACTATTTTGCTAGTATTCAATACGACAGAAAATCTAAATATAAGCATAGTGTTTTTTGAATTGTTTATAGTTCAAATTTAAAAATTTAAATTATTCCAATAGTAATAAATGCACAAATAAATATTAGAATATAAAATTCGTCCAGCCGTGTAATTCCTCCCATGACCGCTACATCCCAAACCCCATTTTCTACCGAAGAAATAGCCAAAGAAGGCATAAAACCCGAAGAATACCAAGAAATCGTCAAAAGATTAGGTCGTCATCCGAATAAAGCCGAACTGGGAATGTTTGGCGTAATGTGGTCGGAACATTGTTGTTATAAGAATTCCCGACCTTTATTAAAGCAGTTTCCGACTACAGGAAAGCGTGTTCTTGTAGGTCCTGGTGAAAATGCAGGAGTTGTCGATTTAGGTGATGGTTTACAGCTCGCGTTTAAAATTGAGTCCCACAATCACCCTTCAGCAGTCGAGCCATTTCAAGGTGCTGCAACGGGAGTCGGTGGTATTCTCAGAGATATTTTTACAATGGGTGCGCGTCCCATTGCAGTATTGAATTCGCTGCGTTTCGGCGATTTAGAAGATGCCAAAACCCAAAGATTATTTAGCGGTGTGGTAGCGGGAATCGCTCATTATGGTAACTGTGTTGGGGTTCCTACTGTTGGTGGTGAAGTCTACTTTGACAAAGCTTACTCTGGTAATCCTTTAGTCAATGTCATGGCTTTGGGATTAATGGAAACCCCGGAAATTGTCAAATCTGGTGCATCTGGTATTGGTAATCCAGTGCTATATGTTGGCTCTACCACCGGACGTGACGGTATGGGAGGAGCCAGTTTTGCCAGTGCGGAATTAACAGACGAATCTGTTGATAACCGTCCAGCTGTACAGGTTGGCGACCCTTTTTTAGAAAAATCGTTAATAGAAGCTTGTTTAGAAGCCTTTAAAACCGGTGCGGTGGTAGCAGCACAAGATATGGGTGCTGCGGGTATCACCTGTTCTACCTCCGAAATGGCTGCAAATGGTGGTGTCGGAGTGGAATTCGATTTAGATAAAATTCCCAACCGCGAAACCGGAATGGTTCCCTACGAATATCTACTCAGCGAATCTCAGGAAAGAATGCTGTTTGTTGCCGAAAAAGGTAGAGAACAAGAATTAATTGATATTTTCCTACGTTGGGGATTAAATGCAGTAGTCGCAGGAAAAGTTATAGAAGAACCAATCGTGCGGATTCTTTATCAAGGAGAAATTGCAGCAGAAATACCCGCTACAGCTTTAGCAGAAAATACCCCAATTTATCACCGAGAATCATTAGCAGAACCTCCTGAATATGCTCGCAAAGCTTGGGAATGGAAATCAGATGATTTACCAGCTTGCAATCATGAGGGTATTGAAATCGGAGGCAAATTAAAAACCTGGAACGATATTTTATTCACATTACTTGACACTCCCACCATCGCTTCAAAAAATTGGGTTTATCGTCAATATGACCATCAAGTACAAAACAATACAGTCATGTTACCCGGTGGTGCAGATGCTGCAATTATTCGGTTGCGTCCGGTTGTTGAGGAGAAGGGGAAACAAAACAATCCAAAATCCGTCTTGGAAAGTTTTGGGGGAAGAGAATCTACACCCCAAACTTTCCGCAAAATCCGAAATCCAAAATCCGGTGTTGCTGCAACGGTTGATTGTAATTCTCGCTATGTTTATCTCGACCCTTACGAGGGTGCGAAATCTGTAGTCGCTGAAGCCGCGCGCAATCTTAGCTGTGTGGGTGCGGAACCTTTAGCCGTAACAGATAACCTTAATTTTGGCAGTCCCGAAAAACCGATTGGTTATTGGCAGCTATCAGAAGCTTGTCGGGGATTAGCAGAAGGTTGTCAAGAATTATCTACTCCGGTAACGGGAGGAAATGTCTCTCTTTACAACGAAACCTTTGATACGAACGGTAATCCAAAACCAATTTATCCCACTCCTGTTGTCGGAATGGTGGGATTGATTCCCGATTTAACTAAAATTTGCTCTCAAGCTTGGCAATCGGAAGGGGATATAATTTATCTCCTCGGTTTACCAATTCAATCTGAAACTATTCAATCCAAAATCCAAAATCTAAAATCCGTCTTGGAAAGTTTTGGGGGAAGAGAATCTACACCCCAAACTTTCCGCAAAATCGAATTGGGTGGTTCGGAGTATTTAGCTACTATCCACAATACTATCGCTGGAAAACCGCCAAGAATTGATTTTGAGTTAGAACGTCGCGTACAACAAACTTGTCGTGAAGGAATCCGTCAAGGTTGGGTGAATTCCGCTCACGATTGTGCAGAAGGTGGAATTACTGTTGCCCTTGCCGAATGCTGTATCAAAAGCAAACTCGGCGCTGAAATACATTTAGAGTTACCCGCAAACAATCCTCAAAGATGGGATGAAGTACTTTTTGGAGAAGGTGGGGCAAGAATTATTGTTTCAGTTGCGTTAGCACAGCAAGAAAATTGGGAATCTTATTTACGGGAACATCTAACCCACAACTGGCAGAAAATTGGCAGCGTCGGAAATTCCCAAACAGATTTAAGGGTATTTACCCTTGATAATAAAACTTTAATAAACGTTACGATAGATAGTGTAAGCAATTACTATCATCAAGCAATTTCCAATCGTTTAGCTGTCCGCTAACGATTAAGCCACTCAACTGACAATTAAATAACTGGCAACTCAAAATTAGTATCGCTGAGCATAAATACTGTACTGTGGTAAATGGATGGTTAAGAATTAATTAAATTTTATCTAATTTTTCTCTCTAGCTGTTCAGTTTTAGAATCCCAGTGGCTTGACGGGTACCTTTTAAAATTTCTTTAAAGAAAATACTTTCAAGGAACCCTTGACATCATCATCAGGAGCATAGGTAGCAAGCATGATTCCCTCAAATTCCAAAGCCGTCACTTCGGATAAATACGCCCAAATTAATCACAATCCAATTAATTTAAACGAACGTCCTGACAAGCAAGAAGAAGCTTGCGGCGTTTTTGGCGTTTATGCACCCGGACAAGACGTTGCTAGACTAACTTACTTTGGACTGTATGCACTTCAGCATAGAGGTCAAGAATCCGCTGGGATTGCCACATT
The DNA here is from genome assembly GCA_038525335.1 of Cyanobacteria bacterium J06621_15. Classification (GTDB taxonomy): domain Bacteria; phylum Cyanobacteriota; class Cyanobacteriia; order Cyanobacteriales; family Nostocaceae; genus Rivularia. The sequence continues at coordinate 3,892 of JBCBHT010000341.1, forward strand.
TAAAGGCAAACAGGTATACCTGTACAAAGATATGGGCTTAGTCTCTCAAGTCTTTAACGAAACTATTCTTGATGAATTACCAGGTAATGTAGGTATCGGTCATACCCGCTATTCCACCACGGGTTCAAGTCATGTAGCTAATGCTCAACCTGCTGTAGTTGAAACTCGACTGGGTGAAATAGCTTTAGCGCACAATGGTAATTTAGTTAATACAACCCAACTGCGGGATGAATTACTCAAGAAAAGCTGTAACCTTACCACCACAACTGATTCAGAAATGATTGCTTTGGCGATCGCCGAAGAAATAAACGAAGGTGCAGAGTTTTTGGAAGGTGCGGTTCGTGCTTTCAATCGTTGTCGAGGAGCTTTTAGTTTAGTAATTGGAACCAGTGAAGGGATAATGGGGGTACGCGACCCCAACGGGATTCGTCCTTTGGTAATTGGAACATTAGAGGGTAGTCCAACCCGCTACGTTTTAGCATCAGAAACCTGTGGTTTAGATATAATCGGTGCTAAATATCTGCGAGATGTAGAACCAGGTGAATTGGTTTGGATTACTGAAGAAGGTTTAGTTTCCTCTTATTGGAGCGAAAAGCAAGAAAGAAAACTTTGCATCTTTGAAATGTTTTACTTCGCTCGTCCCGATAGCATCATGAACGAAGAAAGCTTGTACAGTTATCGCATGAGACTGGGACGAAGATTAGCGCAAGAATCTCTAGTTGAAGCGGATATTGTTTTTGGGGTTCCAGATTCGGGAATACCTGCTGCAATAGGTTTTTCTGAAGTTTCTGGAATACCTTATGTAGAAGGATTAATCAAAAATCGTTACGTCGGAAGAACCTTCATTCAGCCTACCCAAGCAATGCGCGAATCGGGTATCAGAATGAAACTTAATCCCCTCAAAGACGTGTTGTCTGGAAAAAGAGTAATAATAATTGATGACTCAATAGTACGGGGTACAACCAGCCGTAAACTAGTAAAATCCTTACGCGAAGCGGGAGCGACGGAAGTACATATGAGAATTTCCTCCCCTCCAGTCACCCATCCTTGCTTTTATGGTATCGATACCGATAGTCAAGACCAATTAATTGCTGCAACAAAATCAGTACAAGAAATTGCCAAACATTTAGAAGTAGATACACTTGGATATCTTAGTTGGAAAGGAATGTTAGAAGAAACCAAACAAGATATTAATAGTTTTTGCTCCGCTTGTTTTACCGGAGATTATCCAGTTCCAGTACCCGAAAGACTCAAGCGCTCCAAATTAATGTTAGAAGAAGTAATAGTTTAGTATTTTGAATTTAATTTTGATTTAATAGCATTTATTTTTTACAATACTATCAGTTATTAAATCATTAAATCATCGATGTAGAGACGTAGCTATGCTGCGTCTTTTTATTTATGTAAATCTACAAAAGGAGAAAGCTAAAATTTTTGGTTCTTCAGTTGTTAGTATGCCAAAATAATACAAAAATTACTAAAATGCTTATTGTATAATAATTTTAGACCCTACATATTTAATTTTTAATAAATATACTTGAATCATTAATTACATATTTTAATTTTAAGATAAGCTTAAAACAATTTAAGTTTTTGAAGTAAGATATTTTAGTGTAAATAGGAAAACTAAGATTATAAAAAATATGTTGTTATGCTCAGGAAGTAGTTAACAATAGCCTTAGATTTATTACTTTATGAGCCATATGAAAATCGACTTAAGAATTATTGAACTTGTAAAATTGCTATGGAAATATAATTATTCTTGGTTGCTAGTTGGGCTTGTATTATTATTGTTAACCCCTATTTTTTTACCTAAAGAATTAGTATTATTCATATTTTATTGCTTACCAATTCATCTATTCTTTAGAAGAAAATTGGTAAATATATATAAATTAAAACAAAACATAAAAAATAAGAGCAACATATTTTATTGTATATTTTTTGGTTTACCCACTATTTTTTATACAATTTATCTTTTTGGGCAACAAGAATTTTTTCTGGTAATCGCTAGTTTGCTAAATTCGATACTTTTGATTGAATGTATCATTAAATATACTTATAAACTAATTGAACAAAAGCAAGAGGAAGATATAGAGTATCTAGAGAATGTAGTTATTTATAATAATTCCTACGATAGTCTTGAAGGTAGAATCGTAGCACAATTACGATTCTATTGGCAAAAAATAATTTCAGAATTAAGAAATCAAAGGAAAAAAGATTACAATGATATTATTTTCGGGGGAATTGCAATTTACTTGTTATTTGGAATATCCTGGTTTTTTATATATCTAATTATCGGTTTATCTCAGGAAGCAGCATTTTGTATCTCATTAAATGCTTGTACACCAATAAATATCGACTTTAGCGAAGAACCATTTGATTTACTTTATTTTAGTTTTAAAACTTTGACTACTATAGGTTATGGTGATATTTACCCAGTAAATATTGCAGCGAAAATATTTTCAAATTTAGAAGGAATTGTTGGAGTGATGTTTCCAGCAGTATTTATTGCAAGATTAGTTGGAAATTTTCAAAATATTTGATATAACGATAAGGATTAATGTATCAGACTGAAATTACTTTCTTAAAAGCTCAATGTGTTACTTACCAAAATCAACTTTGCACTAAAAATTCAATTGTAGGTAACAAAGGGTCAGTCACCATACCAATACCTTTAAAACTCCATCGTTGAAGTACAGTTTTGATTTGAGTACCTGAAATAGTTTCTACACCCAAGCGGTCAGCTAAATCACCAGCATGGGTATTTAGATAACTCAAAGCATCAAAACTTTCGCGAAACAGCAGCACAAAAGTAGACCCATCATCCTCATTAGGACGTGCTGCTAAATAACGACCATCAGCTTTAGAACGAATTAAATAATATGTTTCCGACAACATGAGAACAGTGAACAGTGAGCAGTTAACAGTTAACAGTTAATAGTTAGGAGTTAGGAGTTAGAAATTGAAATTAAAAATTCTACCCCCTCTACCCCTTCTTCCCCCTCTTCCCCCTCTCCTTTGTCCCTATCTAGGACTTCCCAAGCGTAATCCTCGGGTCGGC
>JBCBHT010000342.1:0-6880 GCA_038525335.1 Cyanobacteria bacterium J06621_15
CTCCTGTTATCACATTCACATCAGTTAAACCTTCATAACATAATGCTAAAAATCTCGTTGTAGAAGCATCTTGATTAAGAGCATAATTAAAGGTTTGTAAATCGCTTAGTAAACTTCTTATTAATTGCGGTTTTTGCGCTGCTTCAGTTCTAAAATCAGACGGATTACAAGCAGCAACAACAAGAGCGCTGATAGTCGCCAAAATAATTGGTAAACGCAAACGCCGAAAGTTAGGAATAAATGAAAGAATTTTTAGCATTTAGGTAGATTTACGAATAATTACAGTTATCAGTTATCAGTCAACAGTTAGCAGTGAACAATTATTAAATAATAACTAACTACTAACTACTAACCACTAACCACTAACAACTAATAAAACTACAGCATAAGCACAAATTCCTTTTTCTTCACCAACGGGACCTAATTTTTCGTTGGTAGTAGCTTTGACACCGACTTGATTGGGTTCGATTTGTAAAACACCTGCTAATTTTTCGCGCATTTTTGCAATGTGTGGTTTTAATTTGGGACGTTCTGCGACTACAACAGAATCAATATTTCCAACTTTCCAACCCTGCTCTTGAATTAAATTATTAACTTTATCCAACAACATCAAACTATCAGCACCAGCCCACTTCTCATCGCTGGGGGGGAAATAATGACCAATGTCACCTAAAGAAAGCGCACCCAACATCGCGTCCATAATCGCGTGGGTGAGAACATCAGCATCGCTATGTCCCAACAAACCTAAAGAATGAGAAATTTCCACACCACCGAGAATTAATCGACGTTCGGCAGCTAAGCGATGGATATCATAACCGTTTCCAATACGAACACTCATAAGAATTTTGGATTTTAGATTGTGGATTTCGGATTCAAAGAGTTAGGAGTTAGGAGTTAGGAGTTAGGAGTTAGGAGTAAATTTATTTCTCCCCCTCTACCCCCTCTCCCCCTCTCCCCCGCTCCCCCGCTCCTTCTCTTCGAGCCAAGCTTGATATAAATCGGGACGACGTTTGCGGGTTCTGGCAATTTGTTGCTCGTATCGCCAACGTGCAATTGCTGCATGGTTGCCGGATAATAATACATCGGGTACTTTGTGGTCGCGGAAATTTGCGGGACGGGTGTATTGGGGGTAGTCTAATAAACCTTCTTCAAAACTTTCTAATTTTAATGATTCTGCTTTTCCTACCGTTCCGGGAAGTAAACGAACTACACCATTAATTAATGCCATTGAGGGTATTTCACCACCGGTAAGTATAAAGTCTCCAAGGGAAACTTCACGGGTGACTAATTCTAAAACTCTCTCGTCTACTCCTTCGTAATGACCGCAGATGATAACTATTTGGTCGTAATTTCCGGCTAATTCTCTGAGTAATGGCTGATTTATGGTTTCTCCTTGGGGACTCATCATGATTACTTCTCGTCGCTGCAATATTGGTAGTGATTCGACAGCAGAGAAAATGGGACCGGGTTTCATTAACATACCTACCCCTCCACCATAAGGTTCATCGTCAACTTTTCGATGTTTGTCGGTGGTAAAGTCTCGTGGATTGACAAAATGCACGTTGGCAATTTGTTTTGCTAAAGCCTTACCAATCAGCCCGGAATTAAGAACTGAAGTAAAGCAATCTGGAAATAGCGTAACTATATCAAAACGCACAGTATTTCGTATTGGAGGACACTATTCTTGAATTAAACTCGCTCGGCTTAGGTGCGGGAGCTTTGTGGACTACATTACATTTAAACTTGATTTAGAGTATATAAAACTACTTAGTGATTGTTATTTTCTGTTGAAGTCAAAGTTTTTCTAATTACTTAATTTATGTTTAAATATTGTCACATCTAAGTTTAAATTTAAGACTCTGACCGGCGTTAACAAGAATGCAGGAAGATTCTATCCTGCTCCCCGTGACAAAAGCACTTTACTTGGTGGCTGCGAAAGTTAAAGCTTTTTGCCCATCAGAAAGGGCAGGTACGGGAAAAAGGACTGCCAAGCCGGTAAAATACGCTCTGTGCTGGTGAAAATAAGAGGGGCTTGTGGGCATTACACATCTAGGATGGTGCCTGCTGGCGTGACGGCTGTAAACGAACTTTCCCGAGTGCGTCACGATTCTTATCATAAACTTGCATAGAACGGACGTTTCGACAAAAAAACAACAGAAAATGTTCTGCCGATTATAATACTTAGCGCGAACTGTCCGCGAAGTAAAATTCACCGAGACGGTTGTTGACAGGAGAAAATTATGCGGCAACTAAAAGCTAAATGGCTGGAAATGACCACATCCCAAGCAACTAAAACCGCCGTTCTGGTTATTGGAGGCGCAGAAGATAAGGTTCACGGACGAGAAATTCTGCGGACTTTTATAGACCGTGCTGGTGCAAGAGATGCCCATATTACTATTATTCCCTCTGCTTCTCGGGAACCGAGTATTATTGGCGCTCGCTACGTAAATATTTTTGAAGATATGGGAGTTAAGAAGGTTGAAATTTTAGATATTCGAGAAAGAGAACATTGTCACGACCGCTACTACAAGGAAGCCCTAGAAGAATGTACCGGAGTTTTTTTGACCGGGGGCGACCAATTACGTCTTTGCGGTGTATTAGCTGATACGCCGGTAATGGATATTATTCGAGGACGGGTCAAAACCGGAGAGTTAACTTTAGCTGGTACTAGTGCTGGTGCGGCGGTTATGGGACACCATATGATTGCTGGAGGTGGTAGTGGGGAAACTCCCAATCGTTCTTTGGTTGATATGGCGACTGGTTTGGGATTTATTCCAGAGTTGATTGTTGACCAGCATTTTCATAATCGCAATCGGATGGTGCGTTTGATGAGTGCTATAGCTTCTCATCCAGACCGTCTGGGTATTGGTATCGATGAAGATACTTGTGCCATGTTTGAAAAAGACGGTTGGCTCGAAGTTATGGGCAAGGGTGCTGTGACAATCATCGATTCAAGCGAACTTACTCATACTAACGAACCTCGCGTAGGAGCAACGGAACCTTTAAGTCTTCATAATTTACGAGTACATGTTCTGGGACATGGCGACCGCTATCATCTTTACGGTCGTTCTGCGATTCCATCTGTGGGGCGAATATCCAGCTGACGGGAATAGGTATGTGTGGTTACACTAGGTTGACCGAAAAAATTTTAGATTTTGCACAGAGTTAAGCCAATCTGTTGTGGGGAAATCATTCTCGCGTGCGGTTCTAGGTTTTACATTGTGGGGTTTTCCTTTGTAGCTAGTGTCACCTTGTTGAGAAATGTGGTCTATCTATCTATGAATGGTTTCAAGCTCCTAGTTTCAACTATGGAAACAATCTAAAATCCAAAATCCAAAATCCAAAATCCAACTAAGCATCGATAGGTTTCAAGCAAGAACTTTTTAACGCTGGTCAAAAATATAAAATAGTCAATCCTGGTATCCCATTGTTCCCCTTAATTCATGGGGAAAATTGTAAATCCTGGCATCCCCGACAGTTACTTTATACTGTCCTCAAAATCCAAAATCTGAAGCATTAGAAGCATTAGTTGACCGCAATTTTTTGTAGCCACATTCTTGGCACAAAAAGTCAGAACAAAACGAATCGCGAATAAAAAAAACTGTTATTCACGAACAGTTATGCGGTCAATTACAGTAAGAAACTAGAATTTTGGTTCCGAATCTCCATCTACCCTTAATCATGAGAATCCTCAAGATCCAAACTTTACGCGGCCCAAACTACTGGAGCATTCGACGCCACAAACTCATCGTCATGCGCCTCGATTTAGAAAACCTAGCTGATACTCCCTCGAATGAAATTCCCGGTTTCTACGATGGATTGTTGGAAGCTTTACCTTCTTTGGAAGGTCACTACTGCTCTCCAGGCTGTCGCGGTGGTTTTCTGATGCGGGTGCGAGAAGGCACTATGATGGGTCATATTGCCGAACATGTGGCGCTTGAACTTCAGGAATTAGCCGGAATGCGTGCGGGTTTTGGTCGTACCCGCGAAACTGCAACTCCGGGAATTTATCAAGTTGTTTTCGAGTATTTAAACGAAGAAGCCGGACGTTATGCTGCAAGAGCTGCTGTACGGCTTTGTCAAAGCATTGTGGATAGAGGTCGCTATCCCAAGGCTGAGTTAGAACAAGATTTACAAGATATCAAGGACTATTGGCGAGATGCTGCTCTGGGACCTTCAACTGAATCAATTGTTAATGAAGCTAAAAGCAGAGGTATCCCCTGGATGCCTTTGGGTGCGAGATATTTGATTCAATTAGGTTACGGGGTACAGCAAAAGCGCATTCAAGCCACTATGACGGCTAATACCGGCATTCTCGGCGTAGAACTTGCTTGTGACAAGGAAGCTACTAAAAGAATTCTCGCATCTTCTGGTGTACCGGTTCCCAGAGGTACCGTAATCAATTTCTTCGACGATTTAGAAGATGCTGTTGATTATGTTGGTGGCTATCCTATCGTCGTCAAACCCCTCGATGGCAACCACGGACGCGGTATTACCATTGATATCAGAAGTTGGGAAGAAGCTGAAGCTGCTTATGATGCTGCTAGGGCTGTTTCTCGCTCGGTAATTGTTGAAAAATATTATCTCGGTCGCGACCATCGGGTATTAGTAGTCGATGGTAAAGTTGTTGCTGTCTCCGAACGAGTACCCGCTCACGTGGTTGGTGACGGTAGGTTAACTATTTCCGAGTTAGTGGAAGAAACTAATAAAGACCCCAATCGTGGCGATGGTCACGATAATGTTCTGACCCGAATTATTTTAGACCGCAATAGTTACGCTTTGATGGAAAGGCAGGGTTTTACCCTCGATACCGTTTTAAATAAAAATGAAATTTGTTATTTACGAGCAACAGCGAATTTATCTACGGGTGGGATTGCTGTAGACCGTACCGATGAAATTCATCCCCAAAACGCTTGGTTGGCTCAGCGGATAGTTAAAATAATCGGATTAGATATTGCCGGGATTGATATTGTTACTACCGATATTAGTCGTCCTTTAAGAGAGACCGATGGTGTGGTTGTAGAGGTAAATGCAGCACCGGGATTCCGGATGCACGTTGCTCCCAGCCAGGGAATTCCTCGCAATGTGGCTGCGGCTGTAATGGACATGCTGTTCCCAGCCGATAAAATGACTCGCGTACCTATTCTCAGCGTTACTGGTACTAACGGTAAAACTACTACTACCAGATTGCTTGCTCATATTTTCAAGCAAACTAATAAGGTAATTGGTTATACGACTACCGATGGCACCTATATCGGAGAATATTTAGTAGAAGCTGGAGATAATACCGGACCACAGAGCGCTCAGTTGATATTGCAAGACCCGACGGTAGAAGTTGCCGTGTTGGAAACAGCACGAGGTGGTATTCTGCGTTCGGGATTAGCTTTTGAAGCTGCAAACGTAGGAGTAGTGCTTAATGTTGCTGCCGACCATTTAGGATTGGGTGATATTGATACCATTGACCAACTGTCGCATTTAAAGAGTGTAGTAGCCGAATCGGTTTATCCCGATGGTTATACGGTTTTAAATGCTGATGACAACAGAGTTGCTGCAATGGCTGAAAGGACAAAAGCCAATATTGCTTACTTCACCATGAATCCCGAATCGGAATTAGTCAAAGGACATATTGAGAAAGGTGGTGTAGCAGCAATTTATGAAAACGGCTTTTTGTCTATTTTGAAAGGGGATTGGACTCATCGAATAGAAAAAGTAGATAATATTCCTTTAACGATGGGTGGACGTGCCCCATTTATGATTGCTAATGCTTTAGCAGCATCTTTGGCAGCTTTTGTCCAAAACGTTTCTATTGAGGAAATTCGAGCCGGATTAAATACATTCCGAGCTTCGGTGAATCAAACACCGGGACGGATGAATTTATTTAATTTAGGTAAGCATCACGCTTTAGTTGATTACGCTCATAATCCAGCAAGTTATGAAGCTTTGGGTCAATTCGTACAGAACTGGACATCCGGACAGCGAATTGGTGTAGTTGGTGGTCCTGGTGACCGTCGCGACGAAGATTTTGTCATGTTGGGTAAGTTAGCATCGGAAATTTTCGACTGTATCATCATTAAGGAAGATGATGATACCAGAGGAAGAAAGCGCGGTTCTGCTGCTAATTTAATTACTGAGGGTATTAGAGAAGTAAATCCAAATTGCCTGCATGAAACAGTTTTGGACGAAACTGATGCGATTAATAAAGCTTTGGATTTAGCTACCGATGACAGTTTGGTGGTTATTTTACCAGAAAGCGTTAGTCGTGCAATTAAGTTAATTAAAGCCAGGGGTGTAATTGAAGAAGAAGCTCCTCAGAAGTTTGATAGTGTAACTCCACAAGATAAAAAAGTTTCATCTTCGGTGTTAAATCCGTTATGAAGGAATAATGGGTAAAGAGTTAAGAATTACGCTTTGAGTGCGGATTTATAACTTTTTATCCATTATCTTTTATTTATTAAAAATGATTTTTTGTTCCCTATTGTCTCTGCTTTTTTGGATTACTAAGGGATATTATCGTTGTTGTTGGTCGTCTTCGTAATCAGTTTCATCGTATCATTATCATTTTTCATTTCATCCTTAAAACCCCGGAGAGTTTTTCCCAAAGCACTTCCTAGCTCGGGAATTTTTTTCGGTCCAAAAATCAAAATCGCGACGAATGCGATTACAGCCATTTCCGGAAAACCTAATCCAAACATAAGCGCTCTTTTAGTAAAGGTTCTTTTATATATAGTAGATTGTGGATGATTTGCATTTCAGAATTTGCAAAAATCAATTATAAATTTGATAATTTATTGATTGTTATCCTAATTTTTAGAGGTATCATCTGTTCCAATCAGTAGATAATTCTAAACAGTAGTAGGAATTATCGAATGACCGAATTAAC
>JBCBHT010000343.1:0-6875 GCA_038525335.1 Cyanobacteria bacterium J06621_15
ATTGCGTATCTGTTGATGTAAGTGCTTTTTTACCTGGTAGACTAAACTTTTTTGACTTAATCAGCTTATCTTCTACTCGATGAACTATCCTACATACCGTAGATTCGTGAACTCCCCATGATTTAGAAATATGAAAATAGGTGCGATATTCGCGCCAATATTCTAAGACAATCAGCAATTGATCCTCTATTGTTAATTTTGCCTGTCCGCCTCTCTGCCTTTGTTTTGGTGATTCTTGCTTCAACATATCGACCATTTCATCAAACACTTTGGGTTTTACGCCACATAAACGTTTGAATTCTTTTTCTTTGAGATTTTTAATTTGTTCGTAGGTCATCAGCTCATCTTGATCTCTGACCTACTTTTCTCATCTTCTACCTATTCGTGCAAGAGGTCTAATATATCTCCAATATGAAAATGAGGAGAGAGATTAATGCAGTCACTAATATTGTGGAAAAATATCATCATTTTCTCGATTGGATATTTTTTGGCAAGCAAGGAGCGATTACAGATAATGATCCTATCGAGCAGGAAAAAAGGTTGAAATATCTTGATTTGGTCGCCAGTTCGTTGATTTTACAAAATACGGTAGATATTTCTCTAGCCATTCAAACTTTAACTACACGAGGAGAAATTGTTAATCGTCAAGAGATTGAAGCTTTAAGTCCTTATCCTACTAGACATCTCAAGCGTTATGGTGACTTCATTGTCAATCTAAATCATATCCCTCAACCGTTAGAAACAGCGATCAACCTTCCACCTGAAATACTTGAAAGTTAGATATATCAATAGTTTTCAGACCATCTTGCAGGATTTTACATCCATCTCGGCTCAATGCCAAGACGCACTAACAGACTAGAGTATAACCAAAAATCAGAACAATAGTACTTAATAATAGTGCGATCGCTCTGCATAAAAAAATTAATCAATCGTATCTAGAGAATGTAAGCAAAACACACTAATTTTGATTTTAACTAGATACAAAACCATGAAAAAATCTACTTTAGCTCTTCTAACTACTGTTATCGCCTTCTCTCCTCTCGCTGCATTCGCCCAAGACTCACAAACCAGCATTCAACAAAACAGTAACTCCGCTGCTGCTGTTGGCACTGCTAACTTTATTCAACAAGACGCTGTTCAAACCAATATTCAAGGTCAACTGGACTTGGGTGGATACGGTTACACCACTCCTGATGCTCAAACTTCGGTTCAAATCAACGCTAACGAAGCGGCTGCTGTAGGAAACTTCAACGTAATTGACCAAGATGCCACTCAAACTAGCGTTCAAGACCAAGTTGATGTCAATCAGTACCTTCCCTATGGCTACGGCTACTAAGACTACTAAATTTTCCTCCTTTCATGGGTTTTATACCTAATACTCAAGTCCTGGTTAACTACAGCCAGGGCTTATTCTTTTAAGTGCGATCAATGGTTAAGTTTTTTTTTCGTATCGGGCGATCACATTTGAAGTTAAAAAGTAATAAAAAGTAAAACTATTTTCTCTACGTAAAGATTAAACTAGCTTAGTTATTCAAATAAAGTATGAGAAATTTCTTTAGTTGGTTTAAAAGTGGTGTTCAAAATAAAACATCTTGGGACTGGATGGATTTAATAATTGCACCTTTATTAATTGCCTTTATTGTTGGGATAATTGAAATCTCCAACTCTTATAGAGAGGGAAGATTAGCATCGAGAATCAATGATAGTCAGAAAAATTTAAGTAAACAGATTAAATATCAGGACACTTTAGAAAAATATCTTGAAAAAATGACTGATTTAATGGTCGATCATCAATTATTGAAGACGAATAAGCCTGAGATTTTATCTGTCGCACAAGGATGGACATTTACAGCATTGACTGGCTTAGATAGCCCAAGTAAAAAATTTGTTCTTCGTTTTCTATACGAGTCTAAGTTAATTGGCTACCCAGACACAGAAAAGAAATGTACTACTAGAATTATCAAATTAAATCGAGCCGATTTAAAAAACATAGATATTGCCGATTTAGGCTGGCAGTGCGTTAATTTACAGGGAGCAGATTTAAGAAATGCCGATCTTAATGATACAAATTTAGATAATTCTGACCTAAGCTATGCTGATTTAAGTGATGCTAATTTGAATAATGCCACCATTAATAAAGCATTTTTATGTGAAACTATAATGCCCGATGGCAAAAAATCTAAGCGAGATTGTAAATAATTTAGATTATGTTGCCAGGAGCGCGATCGCCCTATTTTGTCAACCAAACTACAATAGAAGATGATTCACTCACTCTAACCCATGAGTATCATCAAAATCCTCGGCATCAATCAATACACGCTGGCAATCTACTACACCTCATACGACTGCTACAAATATTCGATTATTGATGAGTATGGCGTAGTATTGGAACCCGATGATATCTTTTATACCTCAGAAGCAGCGGAGAGTGAAGGAAGAGAGGCAATTAATACTGTTTCTAGTTAGTTTTGGCATTTGGCGATCGCTCCACAACAAAAAACCCAGTCACCATATAAGCAACTGGGTTGGACTATTAATCGATATGACTACGTTCGTTATCCTTGAAAGACTATTCGGCAGCTTCGCCAATTAGATTTACTTTCACTACTTTATTTTTTTCCTCTTCAGCTAGAGGCAGAGTCAGATTGAGGATACCGTCTTTGTAGTCAGCAGTGACATTAGTGTTTTGAATTCGTGCAGGTAGAGGGATTACTCTTTGGAATTTACCGTAACGGAATTCGGAGCGAGTTTTACCATCTTCTTCGGTTTGGGTTTCAGATTTTCTTTCGCCTGCGATCGCTACACGGTCAGCCATAACTTGAATGTCTATATCTTTAGCTGACATGCCAGGAACTTCTAGTTTTAGGTGCAAGGCATCATCAGTTTCGGTAAGTTCCGCAGCAGGTACTTTAGAGAGATTACTAAAGTCACTCCAATTTTCAGGGCTTAAAGCATCATCAAAGATGCGATTTAGTTGGCGTTGTAAAGAGTTCATTTCCGACCAAGGATTGTAACGTACTAAAGCCATGTTTGTATCTCCTTTGATTAACAGTTATCAAATGATTTGTTTAGACTTCTGCGCTTTTGTGCGCTTCTTGAAACAGTTTCTTCAACGGAGGGAACCTCCGCAACGAACTGTTTCGCTTCGTTATTTTTATATTAATCAGTCAATCAAAAACACAGTAGTGTGGCTTATCTCCCTTGCTTTGTATGGTTTTCTGCCCGAACCAAATAGTAGGGAAAACTGGAATTAATTAGGTTCGGCTACTAAATTTAAAACTGGATGATTGACAACTACTAGGCTACACTTGATTTTTTGGTAAACCCAATAAAATAACCAATGATAATCATTGATACTGTGATCGCTATAAAAGGTTATACTTTGACAGTTTATTATAGTAGCGATCTCTTTTATCGAATTTGTATCATCAGCGACCGCAGTACAGTATTCGATTTGAAAAATATTTATTATTGTGAGAAGCTAGCAGAGCGTGAAGCCAAAGCCATTATTAGGACTATTTCTTGATTAATCTAAGATAATAGACTGTAGTAGATCGAAAGCAACATTCTTAGTATTTCTATTGTTAAAAATTTCAGAGAAAGTCATTATTCCCAGTAATGAAATCGATATAAAAGCTGTACGTTCCACTGGAGCAGGTGGTCAGAACGTAAATAAAGTAGCCACTGCTATACATCTAAAATTCGACATCCTAGCGTCGTCACTTCCTGATTTTTATAAAGAAAAGCTATTGAAATTGAGCGATTCGAGAATTTCAAGTAGTGGTGTAATCTCCATAAAAGCTAAACAGTTCCGCACTCAGTATCAAAATAAAGAAGATGCCCTACTGCGACTTAAAAAATTTATAAAAAGCGTGTCAATTTCCAAGAAGAAGCGATTGGCAACTAAACCAAGTAAAAGAGCAAAGAAAAGACGGTTAGATAGTAAAGCCAAACGCAGTCAACTAAAAGCGTCAAGAAGAAAAGTTGACTATGATTAGATGAGTCAGAAGAAATCAGTGTATGAAAATTCCCGAATGAGATCGCTATACTCTCTACGCCCATAATCCCCACTTATTTTGAGCAGTTCATCCTGAAGGTATAGAAACTTGGCATATATAAGTTTGATAAAGATAATCTCCCAGTTCATTTTGATTGTCCCAACTGTGATTTTCTTGATGATTCAGTATAATGATCGCTTAGCTAGCCCTAGGCATAGCGTTTGGAGGGTGTCCGACGGGAGTTGAACCCGCTAATAACTTGCTTCACAAACAAGCGCCTCCTCCGCTTCGGCTTCGGACACCATATCTACAATTTGATCTAATTCTCGATCAATACCCCTGACTGGACTTGAACCAGCAACAATCGTTTTTTGAGAACGACACCTCTTCCAATTGGGCTACAGGGGCTCATTGGGATGTAACTTTTCGGTAAGTACCCTCGGTGGGAGTCGAACCCATATGCGAAGCGGTATCCTTTAGGACAAAATCTGGTTTCTAAGACCAGCACGTATGCCAGTTCCGTCACGAGGGCAGGTATTTGGTACTCCTGGTGGGACTCGAACCCACAACAAACAAGGCTTAAACTTGCTGCCTCTTCCAATTGGGCTACAGGAGTATATTTTGGCTGGGAAGGAGGGAATCGAACCCCCAAACTTCGCATTCAAAGTGCGACGGCTTTGCCTATTTGCCTACTTCCCATCAGCCCCCCAGATTGGAATTGAACCAATGACCTTCTGCGCTTCAAACAGACGCTCTACCAACTGAGCTACCAGGGGATGATAGTACCGAAGAGAATCAGTACTATAAGCAGGGGGACTAGGATTTGAACCTAGAACAAAAGTTTTGGAGACTCTTATGTTGCCAATTACACCATCCCCCCTTAGTGACAGCGATGGGAATTGAACCCACATCTGCCAGCGTCTTGACAAGCATTCCCTTGCGTCTTACGCCGACGCGGGGTCTTGTCGCTTATGAGGCTGGTGCATTGACGAGCGACCCTGCCGAGGAAACCTCGGCTAAGGAACGCGCGAGTAGTTATGCTACGCTGTCTTAAGCATCGGGTGAGACTCGAACTCACGCTTAATGGTTTTGCAGACCATCGCCTTAACCAGCTTGGCTACCGATGCAAAGAATATATCTAATATTTAATTTTCTAGGTTCATCTTTTAGCAATATCTATTAAAAATAAAGCTAGTTAGTTTAGCAATTAATTATTAGTAAAAACTGTGTTTTTAGCCAACACAAACTATTTGTAATATAAGTTGTATTACAAAAATATAATTGCTGATACTTTATAAATACTGTTATTGCATAGCTAAATATGCAATTGAGCAACAATATTCTCAGTAAAACTTATTCCTTTCTATGGAACAGAAAATTCTTCATACAACCCTCTCCCTCTATTCAGAGACGTAAAAAAGCCTAATCATGACTACAGTTGAAAATATCAAACTCAGCCTAGATAGCGAAATATTAATTAATAGCAGCAGCAGTTAAGGGAATTAAATCGCACCAATCATGATCAACGACCTAGTTTCCTGATTTCAGTCACTCGGCAACACACAAAAAGTCTATGTCTTTGTAGCCAGCTTTTTTAGCAAGACCAGACAGTGTATAGTTCAAGCGATAATTCGCATTGGAAAAATAAACTAAATCTATGAGTTGTTTAGCTTGAAATAGTAACCGTAAAAAATTACAGCAGATGCACTACTTGCTGAAAGCAGTTTGATATCTATGAATTTTTGATCGAATTTGAAAAAGCCTAAACTAACTGTAAATTCTGTATTCGCTGATGCTGTAGGTGACAACGTAAACTCTGCATCTGATGGAGGGCTTGCAGTGTAAAGAGTTGCCAAGAATATAGGTTTGCTTCGCGGTTGATGAAGTTAAATTTTGAAGTAGCTTTATTCATTGGTTTGCGAACTCCTTTATTCGAGCTTTTAGTAGTGTAGCACCATTTTTCCTTTTTGGTGTGCGATTTAGGAAAAAAATTTGTCTAGCCTAAATTTTTTATTTACCTAGCTGATTATCAAATATGCTAATTTTACTATTATTACGTTTTCAATAATATTAATTATGCCCGTATGCGATTGAAGTAAGACAATAGCTTGATACAGCGATCGCTCGTAGACGATATCGTTGCTACGCAGTTTTATTGCTAACTCATCATAATTAAGTACTGTTTTTGTACTAATATTGGCTTGTAGACATCCCAAAACAGTATGAAAATCGAGATCTACCACAACAAATCAATATGGCGTATGACCACGATTCGTGAATTAAAGGGTCATATCAACCTAAAAAGCTTACATAGCAATGATTTACTGTACTACAGTTAACCTTTTCTTTTCGCCAATAGGTGCAATTAGTTCCTAAGCGTAGTACGAATACAATTTATTGATTGCTTCGTCCAAAGTATTGAATTTTTCTACATTGTCAAGTTGTCCTTTTCCAGTAGTAGTCAATATCCAATTCTCTTTGTCAAAAAATATAGAAAAAGGTTGAGAATAAAAACTAAAACCTAATTCTGTTTTATTAGGTTTTCCTCCAAAAATTCTATATTCGGATTCATCAATCAATTCAGCCTCAATACCTACATTAGATAGTTGAATAAGAACTTCTTTAATATTCATTTTGTTTTTAGTAGAATGCGGCTTGGTTTATATGGATTAGCTTTGCTTATATTTTATTGGTTTCTACTTCCGATAATTACGACTATCGGTACTCGCAACGACGAGAGGATAAGGGATACAGGCTACCGATCAATTTCGCTTAATTTTTATTGAGAAAAGCCCCCATAACCAGGGCAAACGCATGAAATGGGAGAGAAGGAAAATGAGATAATCAAGCTATTTGAGCAAAATGAGATCTCAACTG
>JBCBHT010000344.1:0-6793 GCA_038525335.1 Cyanobacteria bacterium J06621_15
ATTTTCAAGTCCGGGAATTCAAGATAATCCGGTATCGGAATAGTACTTTCACAGTGTCGAAATTTTGATTAGTCCGGTATCGGAATAGTTGTTTCTCAGATATGAGAATTTGAATTAATCCCATATCGGAACAGTTAATTTTCAAGCAGTTTTGCTGCGATTACCAAAAAATTAAAATCCACCAAAATCACTACTACCACAATCACCACCATAACTACTTCCGCCATCGTAGCTACCACAATCGGAACTAGAACTTCCCGAATCAGAACTGTAATCGTGACCGGAATAAATATAGTTATTGTTCCAGTCGCTAGAAGAACTATGACGAGAGCTACTTTTTCTACTGGAATTGTTTGACAGTGATAGACCCATTACTACAAAACCAATGATTAGTGCGCCGATAATTATTTCCATAATCCTTGTTTAAACTTTTCAAAAAAAGCATCTAATCTATATGTTTATCAGGAGATTTTAGGAAAATTACGAAAATTGGTAATTAGTAATTGGTATTTGGTTAAAAATCTAAATTTATAATCCTTCTTACGATTTATTTACCGTTGATGATATTGGGTTACGACACGATTAAATATTGCTGTCACAAGCCAAATATCTTTTTGTGTCTAACCCAACCTACCAACTCTTGACTCCTAACTATTCTCCCATCCCCAATTACCAATTCCTATCCATACCTTGAGAAATCACAATCTATATGAATAACCGTTAAGTTGTAAAATTTTTGTTAAATAGAGAACGAAATTTACAATTTATTCATATATCAGGCAATTGGCATGACTGCAACTACACCAAAAGCTACGTCGGCTCCTAAGTTTTGTGAAGGTATTCAGTATTTTGGGGATGTTTTACCCGATTTTGATAAGTACGGTAAGGAAAGCGCGATTCCTGTAGGTAAAACTGCTATTAGCGATACTCAAGATAAAGCAGCTATATATCAAACTTTACTTTATGCGGATGCTTTACGTTATTTAACTCTACAAATTACTGGAAGTAAAGCTTCCGGACACCCTGGTGGTTTTGCTTCTCAAGCGGAAGCTTATGCTGCTTTGGTCATGTTGGGACACAAAAATATTTTGACTGAAGTGGGACACCATGCTCCTGGTTTCTATAGCGCTATGTTTCTCGACCGTTCGTTGGAAGATATGGATATTACGACGGTGCAGCAGTTACGGGAGCGTTTCCGCGAAAAACATGGTTTGCTCGGACACCTTTCGGGGATGATTCCCGGTATCCTCGCACCTGCGGGTCCTTTGGGTCAAGGTCAGCATTTTGCAATGGCTGCTGCTTATTTAAATCGCGATAAGTTATTTCCGTTTACCGTTGGTGATGGTGGTTTGGGTGAGCCTTATATTATGAGTTCGATGGCTCATTTTAATACTGCTTTCCCGAATATTACTAATTTCCTTCCAGTGTTGGTGTGGAATGGCTACTCCCAGGAACATCACAGTATGGTTTCTCTGAAAACCAATGATGAAATGGGGAATTATTGGGTTGGTAACGGTTTTGAAGAAGTTGTTTTAGTTGACGCTAAGGACTTTGATGATAAAAATCAGCCGGGAGATTATGTAAATAGTACCGAATTTTCCTTTGAAAGAAGATTGCAGTTTACTAAAGCTGTGTTGGAAGGAGTTGATAAAGCTGCTAAGTCAGCACTCAGTGGTAAATTAACGGTATTTATTATTAAACAACTCAAAGGTTCCGGGGTTCACGCAACTGGTTCAAAATCCCATAATCTTTATCCCAAAGACACTTTAGACGCTGCTCATATGGTAGAAGCATTGAAGAAACGTTCTCTACCAGTGGAAGCTTGGGAATTAGTCAGAAACAATTGCGATCGCACTGGTGGAGGTCCTGCTGGAAAGACTGCGGTAACTGAGTTTGAGCGAGAATTATCGGAAATTGGTGAGTTACCTTTACAAGAGTTTGAAGTTGGTGGAGAAAATAAAGTTGCTACTACCGCGATGGGTGTTTTAGTTGGTAAAGTCGGACAAGCTGACAAAAATTTCTTAGTTACCAACGCTGACGGAAACGCAGCATCGGGAATTGGTAATATCAACCAAGCTTTGAAAATTATTCATCCTACCCAAGACGATATTTACAATCAAGCTCCCCAGGGACAAGTTTACGAACCCTTGAGCGAAGACGCTTGTGCTGGATTGGCTGCGGGTTTATGTTTGATGGGAGGACGAAGTTTGTGGTGTTCCTACGAATCTTTCGCAATCAACGGCTTACCAATTTGGCAGACCGTCACCCAAGCAATGGCAGAATTACGTCGTCCTACACCTTCCACAATCACCCTATTTACAGCAGGTGCTTTGGAACAAGGTCGTAACGGATGGACGCACCAACGTCCGGAAATCGAAGCTTACTTCGCTTCCATGATGCGGAACGGGAATATTTTCCCATTATTCCCCTGCGATGCCAACAGTATTCAAGCTTGTTACGAATGGGCTGTAACTACCAAAAATAAAGGTATTGTAATTACAGCGAGTAAATCACCCTTACCGATACGCACCACCCTTGAACAAACCCGTCAAGCATTGAAAGATGGTGCAATCACATTACAAGAAACCGACGGAAATAAGAAAGTAGTCTTTGCAGTCATTGGCGATATGATGTTAAAGCCAGTATTTGAAGCAGCCGAACATCTACAGAAAGAAGGAATCGGAGTCAGAATCGTTTCCGTAATTAACCCCCGTCGCTTATATCGTCCCGAAGATACAGCATGGGATACCTGCTCCCAATCAGACGGTGATTTTATCGAAGATGCTAAATTTGCCCAACTCTTCGATGGAGATGCCTTAATCGGCGCTACAGGTGGCGCTCCTGCCATGCTAGAACCGATAATGCTGCGGAGTAATTGTAAACGAGACACCTTAGCCTGGAGACGAGGAGAAACCACATCAAGTGCGGGTCAATTAATGGAATTTAACAACTTGACAGCAGAAGCATTGAAAGAAAAAGCCATGAAACTGGTTAAATAAATATTCGTTCGTTCGTAGTTGCGCTTTAGCGCCAAATATGAAGAGCGCTAAAGCATAACTACGAATATATAAAAAATCGCAGAGTAACCCTCTTCTGTCACTCTCCGGTTTTTACTAAAATTAGAAAACTGTACTGGTTTCTTACAAGCTATAAATACCAAGGGTTTTAAAAATTAAAATTAAATAATTAATTAAATTTAACTCCTAATCTATATGTCTAGATTTTATATTAGTAAATAAAGCCGCAATAGTTTTGTATATAAGGCTTTTAAGATTATAAAAACAAGATTTTTCAGAAAATGACAGAAAAGGTGTAATCAGACAATATAGAGGAAGATAATAAAAAGAATTAAAATTAGAATTTTCAATATTTACTATCAATTTTTTCTAATATCATTTCCATTACCTAAAACTACAACCGCATTTTGTCCCCCAAAACCAAAGCTAAAACACATCGCTTTTTTAATATCACTTTCATAAGCTTCTCGAACTAAATTTAAATCAAATTCTGCTTTCTTCAAACCAACGCAAGGAGGTAATATTTTATACTTCAGACTCATTAAACAGAAAGCAACTCCTAAAGCACCAGAAGCTCCAACTGTATGACCGGTAGCTCCTTTAGTCGAACTGACCACTACTTTTTCATCAAATATTTTCTGTATAACTTTACTCTCAACACGGTCATTCATCTGCGTAGCTGTACCGTGAGCATGAATATAATCTATATCTTCAGGAGAAATCTGAGCGCGATGTAAACATTGCTTAATCGCAAAAATCGCACCTTTTCCTTCAGGTTCGGGTCGATTTGCGTGATATGCATCCGCAGTTAATCCAAAGCCGCAAAATTCACCGTATATCTTAACTCCACGCTGAATTGCTAACTCGGCTGATTCCAAAACAAACACCGCTCCACCTTCACCTAAAACTAAACCCTCTCGATTTACATCAAAAGGATAAGCACCAGTTTTAGCCAAAGCACCCATTTTTTCAAAACCGGTAATTGTTAAAGGTGTAATGGTCGCTTCCACCCCACCCACAACAACTCGCTGACAGCGACCAGATTTAATCAAATTAAAACCTTGAAAAAGCGCCCACATACCAGTCGCACAAGCAGCCATCGGTGCTAAGACAATTCCTGTTGTACCCACCAGTTGTGCTGCTGCTACAGCGTTCATGTGAGGAAGGTTGGAAATTATAGAGGGGGTAGATGGGGAAGAGGGGGTAGAAGGAATTCTGTACTTATCTCCTTGTCTGCTCGTCTCCTTGTCCTCATACATCCACCTTGTCATCTTTTCCAATTCTGCTTGATAACCTCGACTGGAGCCGATGACAATTCCACAATCAGGTAGAGGTGGAATTAATGAAGCATCCTGCAAAGCAGAAGTAACAGCTTGTTGAGTAATATTTTTTAGCTCTGCTGGTTGATTATTAATCAAACCAAAAGGAAGAGGTTTTAACTCTGGAAAGGTTTTATGTATTGAGATTCCAGACTTACCTAAAATTAAATTCTGCCAACTATCTTCAAGGTTATTACCTAGGGCAGATATTAAACCAATACCAGTAACTACAACCCTTATCAATTTTAGATTTTAGATTTTAGATTTTCGATTATTAATTTGGGAATGGGGGATGGGGGATTGGTAATGGGTAATAAATAATAGTTAATAGGTATTAGGTCATTGAGAGATAATTCTTAACTCCTAACTCCTAACTCCTAACTAATTAATACCCAATTACCAATTACCCATTACCAACTCCCATCAAACTATCCAGCGTTTTTCAAGTTTTCAGCACCTTTGGTGACTTTAGCATTCTCGATTTTGTCACCTTGCTTAATGCTATTTACGACATCCATTCCTTCAGTAACTTTTCCAAATACAGCATAATCACCATCTAGAAAAGCTAAATCTGCTAAAGCAAAGTAAAACTGCGAAGAAGCAGAGTCTGGGTTTTGCGACCTTGCCATCGCTATAGCACCAGCTTTATGTTGTAGCTCGGGTTGTTTACGAATATTTGCTCTCTTAAATGTTTTGCCATAGACAATTGGCTCGTCACCTTCTGGCTTGATTTCTAAGGGAATATTGCGTTCTTTACCATTCACAGCATACCCACCAGTTCCGTTACCTCTTGGGTCTCCTCCTTGAGCTACGAATGGTTGAGGGTCTTTAATTACCCTATGGAAAGTTAGCCCATCATAGAAACCTTTCTGGACTAAATCTACAAAGTTACCGGTAGTAATAGGAGCATTTTCGCCATCGAGTTCGATAGTAACTGGTGAACCATTGATAGTCATCACCACAGTAGCTTCACCTTCAAGTTTAGGTAAATCACTCATTCCAGGAACAGTCTCCTTAGCCTCGTTTTTTACTTCTGATGCAAGATTTGCTTGTGCGGTTGTATTGCTTTCTGCTGCGGCTACGGTAGCGTCTGGAGAAGTCGTAGTAGAAGCTACCTCTCCACCAGAACACCCGTTCAACATCAAAGCACTGACAACCAAAAGCGTAACCAAAAAATACTTAGGAGCTTTTAACAGCATTTCCACTACAAAACTCAACCCATGTATCTTAGCTTTTATAGTGATTTAGGCAACAGTAAATTGAGTTAGGAGTTATGAGAGCGGAGGAAGCGGAGGAAGCGGAGGGAGCAGAGGAAGAAAAAATTTATTTGCCTCCCCTGCCTCCCCTGCTTCCTCTGCCTCCCCTGCTCTAAAGATTGTCTCCCTATCTCCCCATCTCCCTACAATCCTTCAAGCGGTACTTCTAAAAATCTAGCCAATTTAGCACCTTGGGTTTCTAATTCTTCTAAGGATATTGGCTGACCTACTCTTGTTAAGGGTATGTCTCTTCGACCTTTGGCTCTTAGATACAGTGCGCGACGGGGGTTTAATCCTTCTTTGATTTCGACTCTTACTGATTGCACGTCTTCGGTACGACAATCAATTTCGATTCTGCGATTTTTTCCGGGGAATCCCCAACGAAAGATTTTTACTTCACCTGTCTCCCGATTAAATTCGTTATACCCACCTCCTAAATCCCACAAGATTGCTAGCCACAAATATGTAGCCAACAGCAATCCTGCTACACCATATATCCCCATCACTAATCCTTGGGGGACGAATACTAATTGAGTAGGGTCGGTGACTAAAAGTAAATTTTTCTGAAAATAACTGGATAATCCGGCTAGTAGAAAACCTCCGGCTCCAAGGAAAACTACTGTTGCCCAAAAATAATTACTTAACCTACGAGAACCCAGAACCTTTTGCTTAAAGACACTGTTACTTTTTGAAATCGTCGTTGATGCGGTCATGTCACTATTTTTAGAGGTTGTGAGAAATTCTCTTTACTCAAGTCTGCCATCACGGGGGCTAACTGTTTTAAATTCTTTAGATTTTCTAATAAATTTAAGTTTTATGAGAAAAGTTGTGTCAAATTGTAAATATTCTGATATTGATGGTAATAGTGACTTTGCACTTGATGCCTGATTTATGAGTATAAATTGGTCACAAACGTTGACTAATGTGATAAGTTAAGAATTATTAAGTAATCATACTCTGGATTCATTGTGTGATTAAGGTTTGGCACAACCATGAGAAATTACTACTAGTTTGGTGCTATTTTCTCATAAAATAGACGGTATTGAAACTGTCTAAAGTGCTTGAATAAAAACTTTGTTTCTTTTGAAACGTAGCAATTTTAGTAAAAGAGGATTTTTGTCCAAATGACTATCGCAGTTGGACGCGCCCCTAGCAGTAGAGGCTGGTTTGACGTAGTTGACGACTGGTTAAAGCGAGATAG